>JANMMR010000443.1:0-3558 GCA_031373455.1 Rhodoferax sp. | reverse complement strand
CGCGGCCCTCGGCGCGCCAGGCGTATTGCGGCCGCACGATCCGCTCCGGGCGTTGTACCCGCTTGACGACCAGCCTTCCAGCGTCAATGAAGCCCTGGGCCATGGCTTGCGGCACAAAGCCGCCGCCCAGACCGCGCAACTGCGCGTCGAGTTTGGCGGTCATGTCGGGCACGGTGAAGACGTCCTGGCCCGAGAGCAGGCCAAACGTCAACCCGCTGGCGCTGTGCACCGTGTCGGCAACAGCCACGGCGCGGTGACGGGCCATCACGTCGTCACTGAGCGGTTCGGGCGCTGCCGCCAGCGGGTGGTGCGGCGCAACGGCGTACACAAAGGCCAGGCGTCCCATGGCTTTGCCCTGAAGACCGGCCGCAGTGCCGGTCTCCATGCCCATGCCAATGGCCAGGTCCGCCTGGCCGCTGGTCAGCGCGCGCAGCGTGCCCGAAAGCGATTCGTCGCGCAGCTTGATTTGAGTTGGCGCGTTCTGCGCAAAAAATGCCTCGCACAGCTCCATCACGGTGGCGCGCGAGATGATGCCGTCCACCGCAATCGTGAGTTGCGGCTCCCAGCCGGTGGCCACGCGTTTGACCCGGTTGGCAATGGCGTCGAGCTCCAGCAACAGGCGGCTGCCCTCGCGCAACAATTCGTTGCCGGCAATCGTGAGGGAGGCCTGGCGCGAGCTGCGGTCAAACAGCAGCACATCGAGCGCGTCTTCCATCTGGCGCACGCGGTAGGTGAGGGCGCTGGGCACCAGGCCCAGCTTGCGTGCTGCAGCGGCAAAGCTGCCCTCGACTGCAATGGTTTGCACCATGGCGAGCGCGTCGGGGGTCAAGGTATTGCGTGTCGTGGACATGGTCTGTTTCTCACAATCCGAAAACAATCCGAAAACAGTCTGGTATTTTCATTCAAAAAAATTGAATGATGCCATCAAAATGAATCACTTGTGAAAGACCTTTGCGGGCCTAAAGTTCAGGGCATGCATTACGCACAAGCGAATCAACCTGCACAAACCACACTTTTGAAAGCAGCACCATGATCACACTGCGCAAATCGGGCGAGCGGGGTTTTGCCGACCACGGCTGGCTCAAGTCGTTCCACAGTTTTTCATTCGCCGGGTACCACGACCCGAAACATATGGGTTTTGGCAACCTGCGCGTGATCAACGAAGACCGCATCGCGCCCGGCACCGGGTTTGGCACGCATGGCCACCGTGATATGGAAATCATCAGTTATGTGCTTTCGGGCAACATTGCCCACAAGGACACGCTGGGCAACGTCAAGGGCATTCCCCCGGGCGACGTGCAGCGCATGAGCGCCGGCACCGGCGTGCAACACAGCGAGTTCAACCATGCGCCCAACGAAACCACGCATTTCCTGCAAATCTGGATCGAGCCCAACGTGACCGGCATTGCGCCGAGTTACGAGCAAAAAACCTTTGCCGATGTTGAAAAGCGCGGTGCACTGCGCCTGGTGGCCTCCAACGACGGCGCCAAAGGCTCGGTTACGATCCACGCCGACGCCGCCCTGCACGCCGGCCTGTTTGACGGCGCCGAGCAAGCCGTGCTGGCGCTCGACCCGGCGCGCAAGTCTTACGTGCACCTGATCCGAGGCGAGTTGCAGGTCAATGGCCAGTTGCTTCACGGCGGTGACGCGGCCTTGATCGCCGCCGAGAGCCGGCTCGAACTCAGCCATGGCAAACAGGCCGAAGTGCTGGTGTTTGACCTCGCCGCCTGATTTTTCTTTGTTTATCCGTTTTCCGTTTTTCAACTTGTCTTTAACTTTAAGGAGATTCCCATGATTTCAGCCTTGATCAACCCTTTCACTCTGGCGGGCCGCATTTTGCTGGCCGCGCTGTTCATTCCCGCTGGCCTGAGCAAGATCGGTGGATTCGCTGGCACGGCGGGTTACATCGCCTCCAAGGGCTTGCCATTGCCGGAAGTGGGCGCGGCGCTGGCCATTGCGGTAGAAGTGCTGGCCGGCCTGGCCCTGCTGCTCGGTTTCGGCACCCGCATTGCCGCCCTGGCGCTGGCCGTGTTCACCCTGGCAGCCACGTTCATCTTTCACAATTTCTGGGCCCTGCCGGCCGACCAGGTCATGGTGCAGCAGTTGATGTTCATGAAAAACATCGCGGTGATCGGCGGCCTCTTGGTGCTCGCAGCCCACGGCGCCGGCAAATTCAGCCTGGACGCCAAGCGCGCGGCCTGATTGGCGGGTTGCAAACTCCCCATTCCTCTACGCAGGCAGAATCCAGCCCACCATGAGGCAGATCGTCGTCGTTTACCACTCCGGCTACGGCCACACGCAACGCATGTCGCAGGCCGTGGCCGAAGGCGCACAGGCCCAGCTGTTGGCGATTGACGCCGACGGCAACCTGCCCGAGGGCGGCTGGGAGGCGCTTAACGCGGCCGACGCGATCATCTTCGGCTCGCCCACCTACATGGGCTCGGTGAGCTGGCAGTTCAAGAAATTCGCCGACGACTCCAGCAAGCCTTGGTACGTGCAGGCGTGGAAGGACAAACTTGCCGCAGGCTTCACTACCAGCAGCGGCCTGGATGGCGACAAACTCGCCACGCTCGACACCCTGTTTCACCTGGCCATGCAACATTCGATGCTTTGGGTGAGCCAGGGTTTGTTGCCGTCCAATTTGAAAAAGTCCACGCGCGGTGACCCGAACCACCTGGCGTCTTACAGCGGCGCCATGGCCCATTCGCCGGCGGATGCGTCACCGGCGGAAATGAACCCGGGCGACCTGGCGACAGCGCGCCTGCTGGGTGAACGGGTGGCATCGATCGCGTTGCGATTCAAGTTGCTATAAATAATATAGCGTAAAACCTAATATCTACGTGACTTAATGCCTCGAAAGTCTTCAAAAAAGGCATTTCGGCATCAAAAAGGCATTCATCGTACCCATATTGGGGTTGATTGATCCGAAAACCGCAGGCAAGCCTTGCGCAAACCGCAAAGGCCTTTCCTTAGAATGCAGGCATGTTCATTCACCTTCGCCTGCACACCGAATTTTCCGTCGTAGACGGCACCAACCGCATTGACGAAGTCGTCAAGGCCGCCGCTCTGGATGGCCAGGCCGCACTGGCGATCACGGACCTCTCCAACCTGTTTGGCGCGGTCAAGTTTTACCGGGAAACACGTGGCAAGGGCGTCAAACCCCTCATCGGCGCAGAAATCTACCTCGACGGCCTGGGCCAAGACGCCGCAGCCTCCTCGCGTCTGATCGTGCTGGTGCAAAACCAGCAGGGTTACCTGAATTTGTCGGAATTGCTGGCGCGGGCCTACACCCAAAACGTGGTGAAAAACCTGCCGGTGGTCAAGCTGGCCTGGCTGCAGCAATGCCACGAGGGGTTGATCGCCCTCTCGGGCGCGCAGGCGGGCGCCGTGGGCCAGGCGCTGGTGCAGGGCGACACCGGGCGCGCGCACGAAGCGGCCTTGCAGCTGGCGGCGGTTTTTCCACACCGGTTCTACATCGAACTGCAACGCGCCGGCCGGCTTGACGACGAGCCGCATGTCGCCGCCGCCGTGCAGCTCGCCGCGCGCATGAAACTGCCG
>JANMMR010000427.1:0-2758 GCA_031373455.1 Rhodoferax sp. | reverse complement strand
GTCGATTGACGACCGCCGCGTGCGCGCCGACCTGGCCAACGGCAAAGTGGTCATCGTCACCGGTTTCCAGGGTGTGGACGACGACGGCAACATCACCACCTTGGGCCGTGGCGGTTCAGACACCTCGGCCGTGGCCGTGGCTGCCGCCATGAAAGCGCAGGAATGCCTGATCTACACCGACGTGGACGGCGTTTACACCACCGACCCGCGCATCGTGCCCGAAGCGCGGCGCCTGCACACCGTGAGTTTTGAAGAGATGCTGGAGATGGCCTCGCTGGGCTCCAAGGTCTTGCAGATCCGCTCGGTGGAGTTCGCCGGCAAATACAAGGTGCCGCTGCGCGTGTTGAGCAGTTTCACACCGTGGGACATCGATATCAACGAAGAAGCCGCATCCGGCACCCTGATTTCATTTGAGGAAGACGAGCATATGGAGCAAGCCATCGTTTCAGGCATCGCGTTCAACCGCGACGAGGCCAAAATTTCCATCCTGGGCGTGCCCGACAAACCCGGCATCGCGTACCAGATCCTGGGCGCCGTGGCCGAGGCCAACATTGAAGTCGACATGATCATCCAGAACATCAGCAAAGATGGCCGTACCGACTTCAGCTTCACCGTGAACCGGGGTGATTACCCCAAGGCCATGGACCTGCTCAAAGGCAAGGTGCTGCCCGCTTTGGGCGCCACGGACGTGCAGGGCGACACCCACATCTGCAAGGTGTCCATCGTCGGCATCGGCATGCGCAGCCACGTCGGTGTGGCCGCCAAGATGTTCCGCTGCCTGAGTGAAGAGGCCATCAACATCCAGATGATCTCCACCAGCGAGATCAAGACCTCCGTGGTGATCGACGAGAAATACATGGAACTGGCCGTGCGCGCCCTGCACAAGGCGTTTGAACTGGACCAGGCGCCCGGGAAATAAGCCGGTTTTGCCGCCGGGCCGCCCCAAGGCAAAATGCGCCCCCTTGGGGGGCAGCGCAGCACACGCAGTGGCAAGCGTGGGGGCCATCCTCGCGGCGTGAGATAATCGCGCTTCGATTTGAAGGCATAAAGGAAACGTGACCGAGTGGCCGAAGGTGCTCCCCTGCTAAGGGAGTATGGGGTGTAGAGCCTCATCGAGGGTTCGAATCCCTCCGTTTCCGCCAAATCAAAAGGGCTCCAACCGGAGCCCTTTTTTTTTGCCTTCTAGCCCTGCTGGTTCAGGCCAGTTGGAAGTGCGAATCCTGCAAGTTTTGCAAGATTCAACTGGTCTGCGAATTGCTACTATTAGTATAGCAAACAATTCAATGTATTCGTGACTTGAATGCCGATTTTTCTTCAAAATTGGTCAATTCGCTCAGCCATGCATCCAATCAACCCCATTTTGGGTATGTTTGGTTGGTCTGCGCCTCCGTACCTCAACGGTGCGTCACCTCATGCAAATTGCTCAGGTTCATCAGCGCCGCCAGCACTTCTTTCTTGAAGCCGATGCGCGCCTTGCCCAGGCCGTCGCCGCCACTCATGATGAGTTTTTGCAGGTATTCGTCGCAGTCCTGGTGGCCCCAGAAGGTGGTGATGGCTTTGGCGATGCGCGCGTGGTGCTGGTCGATGACGGCCATTTCGCGGTCGATGCGCGCCTGCAATGGGATCTCGTGCAGCGGCATTGGCCGCGTCTTGAGGTCTTCTTCCTTGGTGACGATCTGGGGAAACCCAACGTCTTTCGGTGTGGTCATGCGGATGTTCCTGCGCCAGGTCTGTTTGCCCGGCTGTGCCCGATTTTAATTCACCATGACCAGCTTGCCCTTCACCCCGCGTGAGCCCATGTGGGCATATGCGGCTTTGAGCTCGTTCATGGGCATGGTGCGGTCAATCACCGGTTTGACCTTGCCCTGCGCATACCACTGCGCCAGCTCGGCCATCATGGCGGCATTGGCCTTGGGTTCGCGGCGTGAATAGTCGCCCCAGAAAACGCCGACGATGGAAGCGCCCTTGAGCAGCGCCAGGTTCAGCGGCAGCGACGGTATCGGACCCGATGCGAAACCCACCACCAGGTAACGGCCGCGCCAGCCGATGGAGCGGTATGCCGGCTCGGCGAAATCGCCACCGACCGGGTCGTAGACCACGTCCGGCCCGTTGCCGCCGGTGAGTTTTTTGACGGCCTCGCGCAGGTTGTCCTTGGTGTAATTGATGGTTTCATCGGCGCCAATCGATTTGCACAGCGTACATTTTTCGTCGGTGGACGCCGCGGCAATCACCTTCGCGCCCACGGCTTTGGCGATCTGGATCGCCGAGGTGCCCACGCCGCCCGCTGCGCCCAGCACCAGCACGGTTTCACCGGCCTTGAGCTGGCCCCGGTCGATCAGCGCGTGGTGTGAGGTGGCGTAAATCATGATGAACGCGGCAGCGTCTACGTGGGAGAACCCGGGCGGCAGCGGCATGCAACGGTCGGCCGGGGCCAGCGTGTGGGTGCCAAAGCCGCCGATGCCCGAGAGGCAGGCGACACTCTGGCCGACTTTCAGGTGCGTCACGCCTTCACCCAGCGCGGTCACGGTGCCGGCGTATTCCGAGCCGGGCACAAAGGGCAGATCGGGCTTGAACTGGTACTTGTTCTGAACGATCAAAATATCGGGGAAATTCAAGCTGGCGGCCTTGATTTCAACCAGCACCAGGCCTTTGACGGTCACGGGCGTGGGCATTTCTTTCCAGGTCAGGGCGTCTATGCCCACAGGGTTTTCGCAGAGCCAGGCGTGCATCAAATATTCTCCAGGTCGGTGGGTAAGGG
>JANMMR010000045.1:0-2420 GCA_031373455.1 Rhodoferax sp. | reverse complement strand
TGACACTTGAAGGCAATCAGGTTGTACTTTCCGATGGGTCGCGGCTAAACGCCGATACCGTACTCTGGGGCACCGGTTATGCCACCGACTTGTCCTATTTCGAAGACCCGCGCATCGCCAACGTCCGCAGCATCGCGCAGTTGGCCAAGCGTTGTGGCTGTGTGTTCCGAAGCCTGGACGCGCCAGACCTGTACTTCCCCGGTATTGGACTTGAGGGCGTAGGCGCCTCTTCCTTTGCGAACGCGATAGGCGCGCGCACAGTCATGTCCCACATCCGCGGCACTGCCAGGCTGGACATGGACCCGGTTGACCACAAGCTTAACCACCTCGACCTGATACGCCACCTCGCTTCCCGCGACCCCGGCAGCTTTGGCCCCGGCGCGGGGTGGGAGCATTTCAGGGACCTCACTGCCAATCTTGCGGACGATTCACCTTATCCCCTGCCTTGAGATGCGCATTGCGTTGAGGGATTGGACGGGTTGACGTCGCCCGGCGCACCCACTATTCCGGTTTGAATCCAGCACTTTTCAGTAGCTCCGAACTTTCGGCGACGTAGCCTCGCATGTACTTCCGGGATTCTTCCAGTGTTTCAACGACAGGGTCTATGCCCAAGGGCTCAAAAGCGTTCGCCTTTTCGAGTTGTTGAACCGCATCATTCGCTGCCTTGTGCAGAAACTGAACCCTGTCGTCAGGTGTACCTTTGGGTGCCCAAATGCCGTACCAGGACTCGGCCACAAATTTCGGAAAACCGCTTTCCACAGCGGTTGGCACATTCGGCATCACGGAACTGCGTTTTTTGGATGTCACGACAATCGGCTTGACCCTGCCGCTTTTGGCCATGGTCTGAAGGGAAATGATGGAGTCAATCAGTATTTGGGCGTGGCCTCCGGCAACATCGGTGAGCGCTGGCGCCGTGCCCTTGTAAACGGTAGTGGCCAGGTTGAGACCCCCCTGCTGGGCAAACATGAGGGTTCCCAAATGAGCGGCCGCGCCGAGCGCTGGCAGGCCAGCCGTCCATTTATCCGGATTTTGCCTGGCGGCGTCCACAACTTCTTTAATTTTGCTTTGCGGAAGGTTGGGAGAAATGACCATCAGCAAAGGCGCTTCACCGACACGTGCGACGGTTGCAAAGTCAGCCAAAGGGTCATACGGTGGCGTTGCCATAACCTGCCTGGCAAGCACATGCGTGGAGGCTGAAAACAAAAGCGTCATGCCATCGGCTGGCGCAGTTTGCACCGCCTTGCCCCCAATGGACCCATTGGCGCCAGCGCGGTTTTCAACAATAACCGAGACATTCAAATTGGCTTGCATCTGCTTGGCGATCAAGCGTGCGGCACTGTCCACGCCGCCGCCGGGTGCAAAGGGAACAATCATTTTGATCGGGCCGTCGGGGAACTTCCCCTGCGCAATGACGGTTCCGGCGGCAGTTAGGGCGACAACTGCAATCACTTTTCTGAAGAGCGAGATCATCGTGGTTTCCTTTAAAAATTTGAAATTTGAATAATGGTGATTCAGTCGCGGTAACCTTTGCGCCACGCGCCTGAGCCGCCCCGCAAGGGCGCGTCAGGTGATGGGCCGTGAAGCTTGGCGTATGACTCAATGGTCTTGGACATGCGTTGCAACAGCCAGTCAGCAACTGCCTCGTCGGCCTCGTCAGACTGAAGACGCTTCAGAATGCCGCGTACCGCCTGATCCTGCGAAGCCATGGGGCCGGGCGCCAGCAGAAAGGCCTCGACTTCAGTTTGCCCCAGGCGCATGCTTTCCGCCCAAAGGTAGTCGGCAATATCAAGCTCGAAGTCCTCCAGCGTGACACTCATGCCACTCATGCTGCAAGAACATCCCAGGGCAACATGTTGAGCCGCAAGCCGATGCCAAAGATCGGACAGGTGGGCCGCTTGTTGCCGGGACGTCGTCATGACAGGTAAATCAAGCACGGACAGGTGCGCGCAGCTTCCCGGTTTCCGACAGCTTCACCTGGAAGTTGTCGTCCAGCACCACGCCGTAAAGTCCTTCTGCGGCTTCGCGACTGACATAACCTTCGCGCACGTCTTCGGCCACCTTGGCGGCATCGCGCCTGAGCGGGTTGCCAAAGCCGCCGCCGCCGCCAGAAAGCATCTTGTAGGCGTCGCCCCGCTCCAGGCGCACGTTGAAAATCTTGGCGTTGGGCAGGTCGGTCTCCCAGCCGGTCTTGCGGCGGATGGCGATGCCGTTTCCAGCCGCCTCACCGCCACCTTCAAGGCCCCAGGGCTTGCAGTGCATACGGTCAATCCGTGTGGTTACAGAGAAGGGCGATAGGGCCTGCACCACCATTTCGGCACCCAGACCGCCCCGGTACTCGCCAGCGCCCCCGCTGTCTTCCCGGATTTTGTAACTTTCGACCAGGACAGGGTACTTCGCTTCGAGTTGCTCTGTCGGGCTGT
>JANMMR010000351.1:0-19851 GCA_031373455.1 Rhodoferax sp. | reverse complement strand
GCGCCGCAAGGTGTTTTGGTGGCGGTGGGCCTGGGAGGCGACATGAGCCTGCCCGTCAACCAGATCGTTGCCAAGGAGATCGACCTGCGCGGCACCTTCCGCTTCCACACGGAATTTGCCAACGCCGTGGCGTTTCTCAATGGCGGGCTGATAGACGGCAAGCCGGTGATCACGCGCATCTTGCCGTATGAGTCGGCGGTGGAGGCGTTCAAACTGGCTGGCGACAAGAGCCAGTCGCTCAAGGTATTGATTCAGTTTGCCCCCGAATTGGAGACCGCATGACTACTTTCACCAAAACCATACTTTTCACCGATACCGATGGCCGCGCCAAATTTCGCGACGAGCCGGTGCCGCTGGCCGAAGGCAACCCGCAGTCGATGTTGTCGGCCCTGATGCCCTCGGGCGGGCTTCAGCTGCGCCACAGCCCGGTGGGCTTCAGAAGCCAGTTCCATTGCTCGCCGCACCCGCAATGGGTCTTCATTTTGGGCGGGCAAATGGAGATCGGCCTGCAAGGCGGTGTGTCGCGGGTTTTCAAACCGGGCGAACATTTTTATTCGGCAGACATGTTGCCCAGCGGCGCGACTTTTGACGCCAACGTACACGGCCATTGGAGCCGCCAGGTTGGCCCGGATCCTTTGGTGACACTCTTTGTTCGCGGGTGAGGGCAGGTCAAAACATGCGGCGTTGAGCGCATCAGCAACCCATAATCGATTCAGCTGCAAATTTCGTTTGAAATTAATTTAATTTTTAATTTAAATTAATTAATGATCAAATTTATATTAAATAATATAGCAAACTATTAAGCATTTACGTGACTTAAGTGCTTTTAATTATTTAGAATAATTGTTTAATTTAGTTAGCTTCTAAATTTTGTTGAAAATTTCACTTCAATTCAACAAGCCCTGCAAGTTATTTCCCTTGGCATCGTCGAACAACTGATTACAAACCTGCGTTTCGGTTACATGATTTGTTGCCGATACCTGACTAGCATGAACCCGCGTTGCGCGGGTTTTTTTATGGCCAACCGTTGCCCATTGAACGGTCTGCCGCATTGACCCCGCCGTGACAAAGGGAAGCAGCGGGTCGCGAAGCCAGGAGTTCGACAACAATTTCCGTACGCGTGCATGCACGCCACAGGGGAGAAAACGACATGGCCGGTACAGCCGATATTGTCTTTTTACGCGCCTTCAAGTGGTTTCAGGCGACGGTGTCCGCGCTCGAGGCGGATCTCAACGCCGGTGGGCCACCCCAACTGGTCGCCCCGTTGGTCGATGCATTGCGCACGCGGCTCGGCCTGGAGCTCAACAAGACACTGGCCACCATTGACCCCAACAACTTCAATGCCAGCCGTGCCGAAGCCCAGTCGCTGGCGACGGCGACGATGGTGGTCGGCGAGTCGCTGGCCGCGCTCAAGACGGTCGGAGAGTTGCTGGGCGCGCTGGGCGGCGGCAACATCGGTTTGGGTGAACTCTCCAAAGTCATCAAGCAGATCAAACGCATCACGTCGGCGGACCCTGGCAAACCGCCCAGCGCGTATTCGATCGCCAAGCTGCTGCTGATCCTGAGCGGCGACGCGGACGCCGCCGACGGCGACCCACCGGCGCGGCGCCTGGTGTACTTGCTCAAGGGCGCCGACCCGGCAGGCAACTCGCTCGCTGCGCAGGTCGTTGCCGATGCGCAGTTGGCGCTGGGCCTGGCGATCATGGCGATCGGCACCATCCTGGACCGCTCTTTCAGCGCGCCCAACCTGAGCGATGCCAAAGGCTGGATCGAGCCGGCTGTGCCCAACATTCCGTTGCCGGCCTTGATGGGCGTGAAGACCTATTCGCTGGTGCAAAGCCCGCTGAGCAAACTTGAACTGCGTTTGGGCTACACCTTGCCGCAAAGCCTGTACGCGGAATTGTTCACCTCGCTCAAAACAGTGCAGGGTGTGGGTGATTTCGCGCTCGAGCTCAAAGCCGGCGGGCAAATCAAGCTGCAGCTGGATTTGCCGGCGTTGACTGTGCCGCTGCCTCCCCTGACGCCGCCCACCCTCACTGGCAGTTCCGAAATCGGCATCCTCTTCAAGCGCACCAAACCGCTGGTGTTGGGCGACCCTGCCAAAACGCATTTCCATATCGGTAGGCTGTCTGGCGGCTTCACCATGAAGAAGCAGACACCGCTGGTGGAGTTTGATTTGCAGGAGAGCAAGCTGGTCCTCAAAGTGGGTGACGACCCGTTCCTGGGCGCGGTGCTGGGCGACGCGATCGAAGTCGCGATGACCTTTGGTTTGATTGCCGACCTGGCCGGAGGCCTGCGCCTCAAAGACGGCACCGGGCTCAAGGCGACGATTCCGCTGGAGAAGATCCCCAACAGCCCGGTGCAGATTCCCTTCCTCACCTTCGAGATGAAGAAGGCCGACGACCTCAACAAGATTGAAGTGGAACTGTCGGGCTCGTTCCAGGTGGCGATCGGGCCATTCTCCGGCTCGATTGACCGCTTGGGCACACTTCTCAAACTTGACGATTTGCTCGCCGGCGTTACCGCACCGCGCTTCGACCTCAAGCCGCCGTCGGGCGCCGGGCTGGCGATAGACGCGGGCATCGTCAAGGGTGGCGGCTTCCTTTTGTTCGACCCGGACCGGGGTGAATATGGCGGCATTCTGGACATCCGCATCGCCGCCATTGGTGTCAAGGCAATTGGCCTGTTGTCCACCAAGAATCCGGGCGGCTGGTCGCTGCTCTTGATCATCACGGCGCAGTTGCCGCCCATTCAGCTCGGGTTTGGTTTCACGCTCACCGGCATCGGCGGCCTGCTGGGCGTGCAACACACGGTCAGTGTGGACGTGTTGTCGCAAGGGCTGGCCAGTGGATCGCTGGACAACTTTCTGTTTCCGCAAAACCCGGTGGCCAACGCGCCGCAAATCATCAGCCAGTTGCGCGTCATCTTCCCGTTCAAGGCCGGTGGCTTTGTCATCGGGCCGATGATGGAACTCGGTTGGGGCACGCCGAGCCTGGTGATCGCGCGGGTTGGCGTGTTGATCGAGGCCAGCCAGATCGTGTTTGTCGGGCAGGTGATCGTTCAATTGCCGCCCTTGGTGGACAAATCACTGGCCATCCTGCGCCTGCAAGTCGATTTCGCCGGCGGCATCGTCTTTGACCCGCTGAAGATCTGGTTTGACGGTGTCCTGCGCGACTCACGCGTTGTGTTTATCTCGCTCACCGGGCAGTTCGCCTTCCGCGCGATATTTGGCGACAAGCCCAGCTTCCTCATCAGTGCCGGTGGCTTCCATCCCCGCTTCACCGATCTGCCGCCGGGTTTGCCCAGCCCGTTCCAGCGCATCGGCGCGGAGTTGTCGATCGGCATTGTCGGGATGAAGTTCACCGGTTATTTCGCGGTGACGTCGGCCACCGTGCAGGGCGGCTCGGCAATGCGGGTTTGGGGCGATGTCGGCATCGCGAGCTTTGAAGGCGGCTTCGAGTTTGACGCCATCATTTACATCGTGCCCAAGTTCCGCTTTGAGGTGGACCTGCACGTCTGGGCCGGTGTGGAGGTGTTCG
This sequence comes from Rhodoferax sp., assembly GCA_031373455.1. GTDB lineage: Bacteria > Pseudomonadota > Gammaproteobacteria > Burkholderiales > Burkholderiaceae_C > JANYCG01. The sequence continues at coordinate 16,312 of JANMMR010000351.1, read as the reverse complement.
GCATTGACTTCGCCAGTGTCGACATCTACGGCATGTTTGCCGGCCCGGGCCGCTGGCACGTTGTGGGCCGGGCAGAGATCCACACGCCGTGGCCATTGCCGGATTTCAGTTTCCATGTCGACGAGACCTGGGGCGAAGACCGCGCCACAACCGTGCGCAAGCTGCAATTGGCGCAGGAGCTGAAGCTCGAGATTGAAAAACCGGGCAACTGGTCGGCGCAGTTGGCTCTGGCTGGCGATGCTTTTGCCACCTTCGCCAAACTGCCGGATGCGCCGGGCATTCTGGCGCACCCGAACGCGGTGTTGCAGTTCGTGCAGAAACGCATGCCGCTGGGCAAGACGCTGGCCAAGCTGGGCACCGACGCCATCGAAGGGGCGACAGACATTGCCATCGGTCAAATCCTGTTTGGTGCAGTCACGAAAACGCCAGACCGGAAGCTGGATGACAACTTTTCTGCGGCCCAGTTCTTCAAACTCAACGAAGACGAATTGTTCACCAAACCTTCGTTCGACCGTTTCGAAGCCGGGTTTGAAGTCGGCCAGCGGAACTACCTGTTTGGCCCCGCACACCTGGATGTGTATGACTATGAGGAGGTCAACCTGTCCACGCCCAATGTGGAGCCGGTGTTGTCGCTTGCGGCGCTGACGGGCGTTGGCCACCTGAGCTGGGCACAGTCAACCAGCGCGGCCGGGCGCTCCGAGTTGCGCCGTGCCGCCAAATTGCGGCCCGACATTGACGTGAAGATCAACGTCATCCCGCCACCGTTGCAGACCATCGACACCGGCAGCGGCACCTTGCTTGGCACGGCGCTGGGCGGGGCCGCCTCCCATTCCTATTGGGCTGCAGAAGACCACGTGAAGGCGGCAGGCAAGGCAGCACAAGTGGTTGAAGCCTTCGAAACGGTTGAAGCATTCTGAGCGGCACTCGGGCCCTTCACGACGCGCCAAAAAAAGAAAACGGGAGTCACCCATGGCCACCTCCACCGCGATCTCCTACCAATTCCTGCCCTGGGTGCGCCGCGGCCTCACCGCTGCCTTGCCGCTGCAGGACAATTTTGGCGCCCTGCCGGCGCGCGCTACCGTTCAGATCGGCATGACATTGGCCGGTGCCAACGCGGGCACCGCCGTGACGCCACCGGCCATGAACCTGCACGGCCCGGGTGACGTGATTGCCATAGACACACGGCTCGTCCTGCGCACCGACCCGCGCCCGCACACCCGCAACTACGAGCCCAACTACCTGGCCATCATCGACTTTGATCCGCCGGATTTTCCATGGGTGCTCACCCCGGCGCTTGCCAACAACGATGACCGCCTGCGGCCTTGGCTGGTGTTGATCGTGACCGAGCGCAGCAAGACTGGAACACCCAAGATGCCGCCGCAGGGCCCGTTGCCAACACTGCGGGTGAGTGCCGGTGACGTGCAGTCCGAATTGCCGGCCCTGGATGAGTCGTGGGCCTGGGCCCATGCCCAGGTGGTGAGCAAGGCCGGCAATGCCGATGGCATTCAGGCCGACCTGCAGGGCAACCCGGCCAGCAATGCCTCACGACTGGTGTGTCCGCGCCGGTTGGAGCCCAACAAGGATTACGTGGCTTGTGTGGTGCCGGCTTTTGAGCCGGGCCGCTTGCGCGGCTTGGGCCTCGCGGAATCCAGACCGGAATCCATGAGCACGCTGGCCCCCGCATGGAACATCAATGCCCAGGCCGATGTGGTTCTCCCGGTGTATTACCATTGGGAGTTTTCCACCGGCCCTGCAGGAGATTTTGAGTCTTTGGCGCGGCGGCTGAAAACACCTAGCGCCTACAAAAACAACCCCGAAATTGCCACCCTGTTGTCGCAGGTGGGCACGGCACCCCTGGGTGTCGACCCGCTGCTCACCGGCTTCACCCAAGGTGTGCAGGCCACCATGGAGGGCGCGCTGGTGCCGATCAGCTACATCCCCGGTTCGCCGCCCGACCCGACCCAGGCCGACAGCCTGGCCATCATCGTCAACACACCGCAGGAAAATGTGGTCAGCCCGGTTGCCAATGGCAGCACCAATGCCGCTGGCCGGCGTATCGAGGTCAAGCCGCACATGGTGGGTGCCTGGCCGGCAAAAAAACACCAGGCGGCCAAATCGGAGCTGGCCCAGCACTGGGTTGCCGGGCTGAACCTGAATCCGCGTTATCGGGGCGCAGCCGGGTATGGCAACGAGGTGGTTCGGCAGAACCAGGAGAGTTTTGTCGACGCCGCCTGGGACCAGATTGGCGACATCCTGAAAGCCGAAATGAGCTTCAATTTGACCCGCCTGGCCATCGAGGCCCAGCGTGCGCTCAAGGCGAAACATTTTGACCCGTTGCCGGGTGATCGCCTGTTACAGGTGATGGGCCCGGCGCTGTCGCGCATCGAGGCACTGGCGGTCAATGGCGTGGCCTACCGCATCGGCGGGCATCTGGCGTCACTGGGCGGGCAGATCGACCGCACCAGCCTGCCCATTGCTTTGACCGACACCGCTTTGCGCCGCGCCGTCACGCCGCAGCGGCGCGCCTTGCGCATGGTGGCGCGACTTTCCAAAACCCTGCCTACGCTGGAGAAGCAAAACGCGCGATATATGGCCTCAATGGCTACGGCCAGCACGCGTGCCCCGGCGTTCAGTGTCAATGAGTTTGTGCCGGATGGCATCCTCGGTACGAAGGCGTTTGACAAGGTCAGCCTGAAAGGTGAGGTGAACCGCAAGCTGGACATGAGTGCCTCGGGTCTCGGCAAACAATTCACCGTGGGCATGGTGCGCAAGATGCAACTGGCCGCGAATGAATCGGCAGCGGTCTTGAAGCAACACGGCGTGCCCCAGCTCAAAATCCGGGTGGGCCAGCACTTGGGTGTGTTCACCGATCTTCATACCCAACGCTTTGGGCAGTTGCTCAGTGCTGTTCCGAGTGTGCGGTCAACCGACTGGCCGGTGATTGCCGGCGCGGTGGAATCGCTGGGAGCGCGCGGCGTGGAGGGTGTCTTGGTGGAGGCCAATGCCACCACCGCACGATTGCAGTTCAGCACCATGCGGCTGGACGCACGCAACGGCGGTTTGCTGCTTGACCGGCCGCTATTCCGGGAGCTTGACGGCGCGAGGCGGGTGGTTGTCCAGCCGGCTGCCCGCAAAGCGCAGGCGCTGGCAATGGCCGGTGTCAGCCTGGGCACGGTGCGCATTGCCGACGCCCGCCAGTTCAACACGGCGGGCGTGTTCGCGGCATTGCCGGTGAACGCGGTTCAATCCAACGTGGCCGATGCGGCTGGCGCCAGTTTTATGGTGAATGAAAGTTTTCATCTGGTTTCGTCGAAGGCCGACGTCGTCCAGTTGGCAGTGGCTACGCTGACCTTGCCGCCTGCCCTGCGCAAGCGCGACATTTTGAACCGGTATGCGGCAGCCACCCGCGGCACACAACAGCTTTGGCGCGATGCCTATGTGGCTGGCCATGTTGAGGTGAAGCCGGTCGATTTCGCACTGGCTACGGCCAAAAGCACCATTGCATTGCGTACGCAACCGGAAACTACCTTGCGCGCGCGGCTGGATTCCACCGTTTCGGTGGCCAACCTGGCCTCCACCCAGGGCAACGGGTTTGTGGCCACGCACCTTTCGCTCACGGACGCCCGTTCGCGGCTGCGTTTCAAGATCCCGGCCCTGTTTGACCGGGTAATGGCATGGCCAAAGCTGCCGGAACCTTTGTATGAGCGCCTGGCGAAATGGAACCAGGCCGCCTTCATGCCGGGCGTTGACGGCATTCCGCAGGACCTGGTGATGCTGGTGCGGGTGAACCAGCATTTCATCGACAGCTTCATGGCCGGTGCCAATGGCGAGATGAACCGCGAACTGTTGTGGCGCGGTTTCCCCACAGACCTGCGCGGAACCCCGTTTCAGCGTTTCTGGGGCCGCCAGCTGGTTGGCCCGGCGCCTGCCTACACGCACACCTTGCTTGACGACATGCAGCCGATGCACCTGTGGGGTGCCCAGCCGCTTGGGAAACGCGTTGATCCGATCGGCGGTGACCCGGACCGGGTGGCATTGCTGGTGCGCGGCCAGTTGCTGCGGCGCTACCCCAATACAGCCGTCTATGCCTGGAAGAAGACCATGGGCGGGGACACGCTTCAAAAGGACGCGCAGGGCCTGCGACCCGACGACGCCATCCAGGTTCCCACGTTTGCCGGAACGATTGGGGAAGACATCACCTTTTTCGGGTTTGAAATCGACGCCGGTGATGTCGACAAATGGTGTTTTGTGCTGGAAGAACAAATGCACGAGCCGCGTTTTGGTTTCGATGTGGACGCGCCGGTGAACGGCCAGCCGCGCAGCGGGCCACCCTTGCGTGCGGTGCTGGTCAAGTCGCTGGCGCAGATGGCGCTTTTCGCCAAACCCAATGCGCCCGCAAAACCCGCGCTGTACCGCGAGTACAACGCCTACAAAGCCCTGTCGTGGACACACGTGGGGGTGCAGGCAGGCGGGTTTGTCACGGTGAACAGCTTGAAGCAGCTTGCGCAAAAGCCCTATGCGGAGTTTCCGGCCTTGAGCAACACGCCCAACGCAGCAGAAATTGCCAAAGCGCTGCTGCAGCAACCGTTTCGCGCGTATTTCGTTGGCAAAGATTTGAAAACCTGAGGAGATTTTCATGGCCGTGCTCAAGCTGGATCTCGCAGCGATTCAAGGTGCCCGCGATGGCCTGGCACGGCAGCGCGACACCGAGCGCCAAGCCGCCGTCACCTTGAAGCAGGCCAGGATGCGCCTGGACGAGTTGACGCAAAGCGGCGCCCATCCACGGGAGGTCTCGCAACAGCAGGCCACGGTGGCCGCCTTGCGGGACTCGGCGCGTGAAACGTTGCTCGGAACCCGCGCGCAGATCAAAGGCATTGCGGACCTGTCCCAACGTTTGCTGGGCCGGCGCGACCCGGCGGCGATGGTCAGTGCGCTGGGCAGCCAGCAGCCCGTGATGTTGCTGCCTGTGGCCGTGCAGACGCGTTACAACGATGACGCGTCGTTGTTGATGGTGCGCATCTATCCCGACGCCATCCATACTTTCGGCCATGAACCGGGCTTGTCTGAGGCGGAAGTGGCAGAAGGCAAACGGTATTGGGCCGAGCGTTTTGCAAGCCCGCAAGATGCCGACTCGGCGTGGACACAAATCGTCCGCGTTTACGCCCCGGCGCGCTCGGCGTGGATCGTGCGCAGCACCACGCCGGTGAACCTGGACCGGCTCGGCCAGCGCGAGGATGGCGCCGAGTCGCCACTTGTGGGCCCAACCTTCAATGACGAGGCCATTCCATTGGCCACACGCGAAGCCCAAACGGTTTACGCCACCGCTTTGCCCGACCGGTTTGTGGTGATTGGCCTGGCGCGCGGCCGGGAGGTGTTCCGCAAATGGGGCAAGGCTGTGGCGGACCTGTTGCCGATGTCACCGGCGTTTGACCCGCTGCTGGTCGATGACCCGCAAAACCACGATCCGTTTGGTGCTGACCGTGCCTGGATGGTCAATTACCAGGCCGCGCTTGAAGTTGGCATGGCCGTCAGCATCACGCAGGCGGATCTGAAAAACGGTGCACGGATGAGCGATCGGGTTGACCGCTTGATCGTATTGGGTGTCGATTGGACACAAACACCGCAGTCAGCCGCAGAGCTTGCCGGGGCGCTGCTGGACAACCACCAGCACAGCGCCGGCATGAAGTTCGTGGCCCAAGGCACGCCGACCAACAACACCGGCAGCAGCCGCGCCGGATTTGCCGCCAATGGTGCCGATTTGATGGCCGACCTGAACCCGCAAAACGCCGACGCCCGTGCGGAAGCTGCGGCTGTGGAACTGGCCAGCGCCGGCGCCCGGCTGCAGCGCTTGTTGGGCCTTCCCGTTGCGGTGTTTGACGCAGGCACCGTGCCGGGCTCCGATTTGCAGGAAAGTGCCACCGCCGGGCATATGCTCAATGCCCTTTGGAGCGCCACCTTGGGCTACACCCTGCGTTATTTCTGGAACCCGCTGGACAGCAGCAAAACCCTGCTTTCGGACGCTGCCGTGGAGGAGCTGCGCGCGTGGACGGTTCGCGTGTTGCGGGCCAGCGGGCCATTGGCTGCCCTGCGGGTTGGCAAACAACCGTATGGCATCCTGCCCATCACCGCGCGGGGTTTCAAACCACCGGCCAACGCGCCCCTGGAGCGCGAATTGGCAGAAGCCATTGAATGGTTTCGCAAGTTTTGGGACAACGCGGCGGCGCGGGTGCCAACCCTGCGCAACCCCAGTGCCGAGAATCTCCACCAGGTGCTGGCGATGCAGCCGTGGGCAACGGCCAAACGGTACTGGGAAGTGGCAGGGCCGGCCACCATCCAGAACTTTCCCGACATCAAACCGTTCGCCACTTTTCAGGAGGCCATGGGTTGGGGCCTCATCGCAGACCTGCTCAACAAGCAGGGCTTTCAAGGCAAAGCCCCGTTTCTCGCCATGTGCGCGGTGCGACCCAAGCCACACGGTCTTGACGCCGTTCCCTGGGTGCAGCGTGACCCTGACCAGTCCCCGCGCGAGCTCGACGGCCCGGTGCCACTGAAGCGCAATTACATTGCCAGCCTGCTCGATCTGTTGAGCCAGCCTGCCACCAGCATTCGGGCGGCCCTCACCACCATGCAAAACGGTGCATCCCTGCTTGAAGCCATGCTCGCGTTTGCCGCCGATGAAGAGGTATTGAAATCGGGACATGCGCTGTTCCATGGCCACCTGACCGGCAACGCCGCACTGAGTGAGTCGGTCAAGCTGCAAATGAGCCGCATTCAGGTGGCCGAATACATCGGGGTCGACAGCAGCACCTTGGTCGGCGACCAGATCAAGGTCAACACCTCACGTGCGCTCTTGGGTTTGAAGCTCACCGGCACCACCGGAAACCAGTCGGTGGAAGAATTCATCGGCGCCAAATTTGCGTTGCCACGCCAGCAGTGGCCGCAACACATGCAAAACATCGCCAGCTTCAACGACAGCCTGGCGTTTCTCAAGGAGCGCACGGCGGGCGAGTTGCAAACGGCCTTTCGCACCACGCTGGATTTGTTTTCGACCCGGTTGGATGCCTGGATCACCTCGCAGGCGACACACCGTCTGGACGCCCTGCGCCAGGTGCAGCCTCTTGGCATTCACCTGGGCGCTTTTGGTGTGGTGGAGGATTTGGTGCCCGATTCGTCGCGCGGGCAATCGCAGGCACTGGACAGCCTGGGTTACGTGCATGCGCCGTCGATCAGGCAGGCCACGGCTGCGTCGGTGTTGCGCAGCGGTTTTCTGGCCAACCACAACACGGCCGGCAACGCGTTTGATATCGACCTGCGTTCGCGGCGCGTCAAACGTGCCAAGCGGCTGCTCGAAGGCCTGGCCAATGGCCAGTCAATGGCGGCGCTGCTGGGTTACCGCTTTGAGCGTGCCTTGCGCGACCATGACCTGTCGCCCCATATCCTGGAGTGCCGGCAGGCCTACCCGCTCAACCCGGCCGGCGCAGGCCCGGCCGATGAACCTGCCGAAGCGGTCGCCGCGCGGGATGTGGTGGACGGTGTGCGCCTGATGGACGCCTACCGCAAGGCGCGCCCAGGTTTCACAATCCCGGGCGTTCCGGCAGCCTTGACGCAAGCGGGCGGTGCCATTGCCGGCTTCATAGACGACCTGTTGGACCAGATGGATTCGGTCTCCGACCTGTTGATTTCAGAGAGCGTTTTCCAGATGGTGGGTGGCAACATGGACGCCGCTGGCGCCGCGATGATGACGCTGGACAAACAAACCCGCCCACCCGAGCCGCGTGTGGTGCAGACGCCGCACTCCACCCGCGGTTACAGCCAGCGCCTGGTGGTGGCCATCGAGCAAAGCGCCTTGGGCGCGTGGGCCGGTGTGGCGGACGATGAATTGGCCGCCAAAGTGGAGCCGCGCCTCAACGCCTGGTTGGCAGGTTTGTTGGGTGATCCGGCGCGTTACGAGTTTGTCGCCAAGGCGCTTTCACCACCCGCACAGCCGGGCCAGGGCTGGACCGACAGCGGCATCGCCATCACGGCGACCTTGGGTGAACTGGCTATGTCACCGCTGGCGCTGGTGCTCAACAGCGAAGCACAACAAGGGGCAGGGCACAGCGGCGTACAGGAACGCCTGGGCGAATTGATGGAGGCAAAACTCAGGGCGCAATTGGGTGTGGCAGCCGATGGCATGGCCGTGGCGCTGCAGGCCGGGCCGGGCCAGGCCGGGCGCATTGGACTGGTGGCGTTCGAATCGTTGGCTTGGGTGTTGCGACGGCTCCTTGAAAAGACGCGGCCTTTGCGCCGCATGGACATGGTGCAGGCGAAAGACGGCGTGGAAACCGACGCCACACTCAATGACGGTGAAGCGGCCGGCGTGGACCTGGCTGAGCTTGAAAGCCGCCGCGATATCGCCGAAGCGCAGGCCGATGCGGTGCTTGCCGCACTGCTCGCCGTGAGCAGCGCGGCGCCCGAGGATCTGGAGACGCTGGACCCCAACGCGCCGGCCACTGCCCTGCTGTTTGCACAAGCGCAGGCGGCGCTTTCGGCGGCCTATGCCCTGGGTTGGCGCAGCGCCACTGCGTCCACCCCGGTGCCTGCGCCCGCAGGTGAAGAGGGGCGGGGTTTGGCCAATGACGACACCGCCGCACGCGCGGTCGGGCGGGCGCGTGCCTTGCTGTTGGAAATTGGTGGTCGCCTTGACGCTGCGCGCAACGCGCCGGTGTCGGACGGCAAAGGCGGCCAGTTGCAGGCGGCGCTGAACCGCATCGCTGCCGTGATGGGGAAAAATTTCCCCGTGTTGCCGCTGTTCACGCTGGGCGCTTTCGCCGGTGAAGCGGCTGCCACTTTGGCTGACCGCGACACACTTTTGGCCAAAGCTGCGCAGGGCAACGACGACACCGCCATTGCCGGCTGGTTGCCCAAACTGGCCTGTGTGCGCGAGGCTGCAGCCCTGTTGTCCGATGCGCTGTTGGCTGCTGAGGCACTGGCGCCAGACAGTGGCCGTGCGGATGCGCCGCTGGATTTCAAACTGTTGCAGTTCCCGCGCGACGCCACTGCCCACTGGGGCGCTATGCCGCTGGCTGCGGGGCAGGATTTGCGCGGTGTTGTGGCGGTTGCGGCACATGCGCCAGACGCCTTGCAGGCCGTTCAGGCTGACACGCCGATAGCAGGCTTGTTCGTCGACGAATGGACCGAATCGATTCCGTCCGACGAAGAAACCACTGGCCTGGGTTTCCATTTCGATGCGCCCGGTGCGCGGCCGCCGCAAAGCATTTTGTTGGCGGTGCCGGCCGACACCTCGGTACCCAACTGGACACTCGACAGCCTGCTCGCCACCGTCAACGAAGCCATGGCGCTGGCACGTGTGCGTGCGGTGCGGCCGCAGGACCTGCAGGGGCTGGGGCTCCTGTTGCCGGGCATTTACCTGTCGAACAATTTCAAACAGGACGTGCCGTCGGTCGACTTCAGCAAGATGGTCCTCAAAAATCTTGATGCGCTGAAAGTCGCCGGCCAACAAACCGGCGGCAAGGTCACCATGGCAATGGGCACCACCCGGTTCACAACTTGAACCACTTGATCAAGGAGCTGCCATGACGCTTTCGCTGTCTGCCGCCAAGATTTCGGTCAACTCGATCCTTATCGCGCGGCCCGACCCGTCGCACACGGTGTGGTCGCGGCTCGAACCACTGCCCACCAGCGATGACGTGGCCGAAAGCCTTCAGGCGCGCGTGGCCGACCCGCTGTGGATGTTGGCGCGCCAATGGCAGTTCAACGAATTCCAGGGTGAAGACGCCGGTAGCCCGATCAGCGTGGCGTTGGCGGCCGTTGGCCTGCCGATGACGAGCCTGCTGACAGCGCCCAACGCGCAGGGTGGCGTCTCGCTGCCCGCGGGCGCGGCGCCGCTGGAGGCGATGGTGGAGCACGAGCAGGTGCTGGCTGTGCACCCGAAACTCAATGCCCAGGCCGGACAACAGCTCATGCGCCGGCTGCGTGCGGCCGGTCTGGATGGCGCCGCGCAGGCGCTGCTGCTGCAGTTTCCGGCGGCGCTGCCGGCGCCCGACGATGCCGCTGCCGACAATGCCGGGTTCGTCTGGCACACGCTGCTGCATGCCCGCGCGGTTGATGCGATGGCCCTGTCGGCGAGCCTCAAAGCGCTGCCAGACAGGCCCGCGCTGGAAGCCTTCGCTGTCGGGCTGGGCCTCGCCGGTGCTGCGGTGCAAACCGGCGCTGACTTGCTGGCGCATTGGCTCGGCTGGCTCGACGAGTTGGCCTTCAATGGGCAGGACAAAGGCGCGAGCCCCTACTGGAATCCGCAACGCCTGGAATACAGCTTTGCCTTGGGCGCGCAGGGTGACGGCGCGCCCGTGCGACTCCAGGCCGACGAATACACCGACGGCCGCCTCGACTGGCACACCTTCGAGCTGGGCGCCGCGCAAGCGCCCGCCGCCCAAAGCCAGTCATTTACCGTGGTGCCCAAACGCCCGCCCTTGCCCACCACGGCGCGTTACCCTGGCATGCCGGCGGACCGGTATTGGGAGTTTGAAGACGGCCGCGTCAACTTCGGCATGCTGGGAGCTGCCAAGAGCGACTTGACGCGCCTCGCCGTGCTGGAATATGCGCTGGTGTTCGGCAACGACTGGTTCACGCTGCCGTTGACTTTGCCCACCAACGCGCTGTACCGGATTTCAACGTTCAATGTGCTGGACAACTTCGGGATCACCTTGCCAATTCCACCAGCCGGCTGGAACATGTACGAGATGAGCCTGCAACCCGGCGCTCCGGTGCAGCGCCTGGACAACGCCATGTACCTGTGCCCGGCGCTGGAAACCCTGCAGGGGCCACCGCTGGAGCATGTGGTGATGATGCGCGATGAAATGGCGAACATGGTCTGGGGGATCGAAAAACGGGTGCAGGGCAGCAGTGGCGAGCCGATCGACCGGAAGTTCGAAAGCACCCGCCTGACGACCACTCAAACACTGCGGCCCCCGGCACCGCAACCCGGCACACCGCTGGTGACCACCGGCGCGCCGCTGCAATACCGCCTGCAGACACCGGTAGCAGCCAATTGGGTGCCGTTTTTGCCGGTGAAAAAGCAGGGTGCCACACCTGCCAACTGGGCCATCCAGTTGCAGCGAGGCGTGGTCACACATTTCTACCAGGTCACTGAATCACGCCTGCTGGACCCGCTGAACCAGGGTTATGCCACGTTCATCACGCGCCTGCGCGACAACGATTTTGTCGAGACCACGGCGGTGCAGGGCGCACTGGACAACCAGCTGCAGGGCTTCATGTTTCACCCGCGCGGCAGCCTCTTGCGTTTGGACCCGAATGTGCCCGTCGAAAGCGACTACCTGCGTGTGGAAGAGGAAGAGGTGCCGCGCGACGGCATCGAACTCAAGCGGCGTTTCAACTACGCGCGCGATTCAAAAGGCCGCGCCTTGTTGTGGATAGGCCGCAGCAAGACGACCGGACGCGGTGAAGGCAACAGCGGCCTGAAGTTTGACGTGGTGTCACGCGGCAAGCCGTGACACCCTTTTGTTGTATTATCCGTATTTATTGTAATTTACAAAAAATACGATAATAAAATAGGCAAAAATAATATAAAAATATTAGCAATAAAATTAAGTAATATGTGACTTAATTTGCTTTTATTCTTGTATATTAATTTGAAAATTAAATATTTGATTCGGGTTTCAGCCGCGAGAACCGCCGCGACCACCCGAGCCGCTGAAGCCACCGCTGCGGCCACCGCCACCACCGCCACCGTAGCCGCCGCCTGAGCGTCCGCCGCCGCCGCCGCCATAACCACCGCCGCCGCTATTGCGGCGTGCTGCGCCACCGCCACTGCGGCCATTGCCGCGGGCCATCAAATCGACACTGGTGCGCATCGGATCCGGTTGGCCTTGTGGCGCACGCGGCGCGTTGCGGTTGCCCGCGCCAAGGTTGCCGGGGTCGGTGTACACCGGCGCATTGTGGTCTTGCGCCGTGCGCGACGAGAAATTGCGCGCAGCGCTGCTCATCGGTTGAAAGTCGTCGTGGTTCGGGTCACGCACAGGTGCGCGCGAGGGCGCGCGTGGCGCGTTGCCGTTGAAATTGCCGTTCCCATTGCCATTGCCATTTCCGTTGCCGCTGCGTGCGCCACCATGGGCACCGTGCCGGCCGGCATTGTTGCCACCATTGCCGCCATTGCCAGCACTGCGGCCAGCGCCGGCGTTGCCGCCACCACCGCCACCACCACTGCGGCCACGCCCTGCGCCCGCGCCACCTTGGCCCGCGCGGTTGTCGCGCACACGTTGCAGCATTTCCGTGCGCGCGGCGCGGCCAGCGGCCATCATCACGTCACGGCTGGGCGCGCGTCCTGCGCCACCCCAAATGGTCTGGCGGCCCATGGCGATGGGCTCGGCCACTTCATCCGGCTCGGGCATGAAGCCGTCGATGATCTTGACCGCGATCTCCTGCTTCGTGAAGCGTTCGATGGCCTGCATGAAACCTTCTTCGTCCAGGCACACCAGGTTCACGGCGGCACCGTCGGCGCCGGCGCGGCCGGTGCGGCCGATGCGGTGCACGTAGTCTTCGCTGACGTTGGGGATCTCGTAGTTCACCACGTGCGGCAGGTCGTCAATGTCGATGCCACGGGCAGCGATGTCGGTGGCCACCAGCGCGCGGATGTCACCGCTCTTGAAGCCGCCCAGCGCCTGCGTGCGTGCTGCCTGGCTTTTGTTGCCGTGCAGCGCCATGGCGTGGATGCCGTTTTTCGTCAAATATTCGGCGACATTGTTGGCGCCAAACTTGGTGCGTGTGAAGACCAGCACCTGGCTCCAGTTTTGCTCGTTGATGATGTGCGCGAGCAGGGCTTTCTTTTTGCCGCGGCCCACCGGGTGGATCACCTGCGTGATGCGCTGCACGGTGGTGTTGCGCGGCGTGACCTGCACACTTTGCGGGTTCTTGAGCAGCGTGGCGGCCAGGTCGCGGATTTCGTCGCTGAAGGTGGCTGAGAACAGCAGGCTCTGCTTGTCTTTGGGCACCACGGCCAGCACTTTTTTCACGTCGTGGATGAAGCCCATGTCGAGCATGCGGTCGGCTTCGTCGAGCACCAGCATCTGCACCTGGCCCAGGTCCAGCACGCCTTGCTGCACCAGGTCCAGCAGGCGTCCGGGGGTGGCCACGAGGATGTCAACGCCCTTTTTCACCTTGCTGATTTGCGGGTTCATGCCCACGCCGCCAAACACGACGGTGGAGTTCAGGTCAACAAACTTGCCGTAGGTTTGTACGGATTCTTCCACTTGCGCGGCCAACTCGCGGGTTGGGGTGAGCACCAGCGCGCGGATGCCCTTGCCGCCAAATTTGTTGGTGGCGCTTGGGCCTTCGCTGAGCTTGTGCAGCATCGGCAACACAAAGGCTGCGGTTTTTCCGGTGCCGGTCTGGGCGCCGCCCAGCAGGTCGTGCCCGGCCAGGACCATTGGAATGGCCTCGGCCTGAATGGCCGTGGGAATTTCATAACCATGCTCGCGCACGGCTTTCACAATGGCCGGGGCCAGTTTCAAATCATCAAAGTTCATGTAATACGCGCCCGTCCCCAGGCGCCTGGAATTCAGCCCATCGCAGCGCCTTTTCAGGGGCCGGAATCAGTCAAGGCAGAGTCGGTTAGGGGTGGAACGGAGGGCCAACGGAGTGGGTGTCCGAGAGGCGTTGGGTTCCCAGCGAGTCGCTGAAATTGTGGGCAACTGAAATGCCACAAGAACCGCCATTGTCGCATGAATCGGGCAGTGGCGGTGAAAACCACATGCTGAAACAAAGTGTTAACGCGTGAAATTGTAGGCTTCTCAGGGGGCGCTCCAGCGGTGACAATGGGCAACAACAGACGCTTTCTGGAGGAATGAATGGTGAATTTTGCAATGCCGAGGCTGGGTTTTTCTGACGAGAAAGTCGCTCAGAAGCCGGCCCTGCGCGATTGCATTGAAGCGGTGTTGACTCAGTCTGACAGTCTCATGGCCGCCGTGTTGACCGGGCTGCGCACCATCAAGGGTCAAAACCGGGGGCGGGCGGTCGTCATCAACCAGAACCCGCATTACCTCACCGCGCTCGATGAGCTGCTCGCTCAGGAAGTTTCGGTCAAGGCCTCGTTTGCAGCGGAATTGCGCGGCGCTTTTTACAGCCGCCGCGCGCAAGACGTGGTGGCGCAGCCGATCCTGCGTTTTGACGACTTCCAGTTTCTCGATGAATTGCAGATAGACGCCAACATCGAGTCGGCGCTCACGCAACAGGAGGTGGCAACCGCGGTAGACGACGTGTTGCCGTCGCTCAATGGTTTGATCAGCAGCCTGCTGGGCCTGGTCACGGTGCAGAACCAGCTCAACCCGATCAAGCCCGAGGCCTTCGTGCATGCGCTCAAGGCCTGCCTGGCGGCTCACGTGGCTGACGACGCCGCGCGCAAGGCCTTGCTGGCCTCGGCGGCGAGTTTTCTGGGGCCCGCGCTGAACCAGCTGTACAAAGACCTTGTCAACTGGCTGCGTTCACAAGGCATTGACCCGGCCCTGCCCGCCGGCATCATGCCCGGCGCTGCCGGTGTTGCAGGTGCCAAAGTGGCCGAATCCGCCATCAGCAAAACCTTGCTCACACTGGACAAGCTGCGCAAACTTCTGTCGGGCGATTTTGAGCTGGCTTTTGGTCAAAGCGGCGGCCCCAAGGATTTCCTCCACACGGTGCCGTCGTCGTTTGTAGCCCTGGAAGACCTCAAACTGGTCGAGCCGATGATGCAACGCCTCGCCAGGCGTGCCAGGAAAGCTTCGGTTCCGAAGTTGGACAAACCTGTGGCCGTCGACATGCTGGCCAACGACAACACGCAAAGCCGCCAGTTGGGCCGGCAACTGGGCTCGGAAGTCGTGCGCCTGATGCTCGAAAACCTGATGAACGACGACCGCCTGCTGGCCCGCGTGCGCCAACACCTGAAAGACCTGGAGCCGGTGTTGTTGCAGTTGTCGCAGTCTGACCCGCGTTTTTTCAGCGACCGCCAACACCCGGCGCGCCAGCTGCTGGACCGCCTGACCAACCGCAGCCTGGCGTTCAAGTCGGAAGACGACGACGGGTTTGCGAGTTTCTCCAAGGCCATTTCCAATTCCATTCAGGTCTTGGTGGGTGGCAGCGGCGATGCCGCGAGTTTTGCCCGGGTTTTGCGCAAGCTCGAAGACGGCTGGGAGCGCGAGGAAGAGGTGCAGCGCAAGCGCCTGGAGGAAGCCGCCAAATCGCTGCTGCATGCCGAGCAGCGCAACTTGCTGGCGCAAAAACACGCGGAAGATTTTGCCCAACGCGCCGCTGGCAAGGAAGTGCCGGAATTTGTCACCACGTTCCTGCGCGGGCCCTGGTCTCTCGTGCTGGCGGAGTCGCAACTGCGCTCGGCCGATGGTGTGAGCGACCCGCACGGTTATTCGCAAATCGCCGATGACCTGATCTGGAGCGTGCAGTTGCGCCTTGCCAAACGCAATCGCGCGAAATTGGTGCAAATGGTGCCCAATTTGCTGGTGAAGCTGCGCCAGGGTTTGCAGTTGATCGACTACCCGCCGGAGCGTGTACCGCACCTTTTTGACAACCTCATCGCACTGCATGAGCAGGCCTTTGAAGTGCCGGAAGAAAAAGTGGTGCAGGAGACCGCAGCGCCGTCTGTCGAAACGGTAGTGGCAGAGCCGCCCGCATCCGAATTTGCGGAAGACTCCCGGTTTGCCGGCACGCCGTCCCAGGTCCAGTGGCTGGGCGGCGACGAAGCGGGTGATTCGGGTTTTGCACCTGAAAGTGCCGACGCCGCAGTGACCTTTGAAGCCGGCTCCGATGCGGTGGATTCCGTCCCGCCCGGCCCGTGGGTGGTATCTGATCTGAAAGTCGGCACCTGGGTGGAACTGATGCTCAAGGGCGTGTGGGTGCGCGCGCAACTGACCTGGGCGAGCCCTCATTTGACGTTGTTCATGTTCATCTCCGGCAAGGGGCTGGCGCATTCAATGTCACGCCGCACCATGGATTTGCGCCGCGAGCAGGGCCTGATCCGGGTTGTCTCCGACGGCGACGTGGTGGGCAGCGCGCTGGACGCGGTGGCGCACGCGGCCCTGCTCAACGAGCCCTCTGCCGTCACCTGCTCCTCAAGACCTCCGTGCTGAAATACACTGCCGTGAAGAACCGTGACTTCGGGCCCGCCCGCGTGAAAGGGCCGATGAAAATGGCGAATCACAACAATCTCCTCGGCAAAGTCGGCGGCGTCGATGGACTCAAGACCGGCTTCACCAATGCCGCCGGCTACTGCACCAGCATCACCGCCGAGCGCAACGGCCGCCGCGTGATC
>JANMMR010000326.1:0-2656 GCA_031373455.1 Rhodoferax sp. | reverse complement strand
CGATTTTGAAGAACGCGGCGACCGGCCAGTTTGCGGACCCGGCCAAGATTAAACAAGTCGACTTCAAAGGCAAATATTTAAGCTGCAAGGCAGTGGCGCCGGTGTTGCCGTCGGACTATGGGCTGCCGCTGCTGTTTCAAGCGGGCTCTTCCGGGCGCGGCATGAAGTTCGCCATGGACCACGCCGAGGTGATCTTCGCCATCCAGGGCCACGTGGCGGGCATGAAGAAGAGCATGGAGCAACTGCGCACCACCGCCAAAGAGCACGGCAAGAGTGAGGAACCCAAGGTGTTGTACGGCCTGCAACCCATTGTGCGCAGCACCGAACTGGAAGCCAAACAGCGCGCCGAGGAGCTGAAAGAACGTATTCCGCTGGACGCGATCCTGGCGCGGCTCTCGGGCGTGTTTGGGGTGGATCTGAGCAAGTTTGACCCGGAGATGCCGCTGTCTGAAATGGACACGCAAGCCTCACGTGGGCTGATGTCGGCCACGCTGACGTCATCGGACGGCAAGGCGGTGACGCTTCGCGCCGCAGCGGCGCAGTGGGCGCTTTCAGTGGCGATTCCGCAGGTCATCGGCACACCCGATCAGGTGGCCAACGAAATTGAACACGCCTGGCGTGAAACCGGTTGTTATGGCTTCAACCTCAGCCCGACGACCAACCCCGACAGCGTGGATGATTTTGTGGACCAGGTGGTGCCGATCTTGCAAAAGCGCGGCGTCTACCGCACCGAATACGAAGGCGAAACCTTCCGCCAGAATCTCATGGCCTGATGGGATGATGCGCTTACAAAACCAATCAAGACCATGAACGCACTCATCGAGGAAGTTCCCCCGGCGGCCACACCGACAACCATTGACCCGGCCGAACTGCGCCGCTGCCTGGGCTCCTTCGTCACCGGCGTCACGGTGATCACCGCGCTGGACGATGAGGGCAAACCCATCGGCATGACGGCCAACTCGTTCAATTCGGTCTCGCTCGACCCGCCGCTGATTGTGTGGAGCCTGCGCACCAATGCACGCGCGTTTCCGGTGTACAGCCAGGCCAAACGTTTCATTGTCAACATCCTCTCGGAAGACCAGGTGGATGTGTCGAACCGTTTTGCCAAGTCAGGGCCAGACCGTTTTGACGGTGTCGCCACCACACCGGGCATTGACGGCCTGCCGCTGATTGACGGCTGCTCGGCCTACCTGGAGTGCCACACCGAAGCCACCTACCCGGGCGGCGACCATTTGTTGTTCCTCGGGCGCGTGGAGCGCATCGTGGGCAGCGCGCGCAAACCGCTGGCCTTTGGCGCCGGCAAATACATGGTGGTGCACCCGTATGACAACGGCGCCGACAGCGGCGTCGGCTCGGGCAATGTGGCCACCCTCAACGCCGTGCACCTGGCCCGCCCGATCCTGGAAGAGCTGAACCGCGACACCGACAAAACCGTGGGTTTGGGTGTGTGGGGCAACCTGGGCCCCACACTGATCTGGTGGATCGAAGCACGCAAAGCACTGCACGTGCGCCTGCGCTGCGGCATGGTGTTGCCGCTCCTGGGCTCCTCCACCGGCAAGGTGTTTGCCGCGTTTTCCGAGCCACAACTCACCGACCGTTATCTGGATGCCGAAATCGCCGCTGTGCAGCACCTGCCCGATTCGCCGTTTCGCACGCGCGAAGCCGTCGACGCGCACCTGGCCGTGGTGCGCGAACAGCGCCTGGCCTCGATTTACGACGCCATCATTCTGGACGTGAACGAGCTGGGCGTGAACGCCGTGAGCGCGCCGGTGTTTGATGCGGCCGGCGCCATCGTGCTGGCGTTGACGATGATGGGCGAGGCCTCCTTCAATGAACATGACCCGGCAGTGACCAAACTGCGCGACGCAGCGCGGCGGCTCTCCCTCCGGTTGGGGCACCGGTCATGAGCGCTGTAAACGCCGTATCGCAAAGGCCAAACGCCTGGAACCGCTGGGGCCAGGACGATGAAAAAGGCGCGCTCAATTTCATCGGCCCCGAAGAAGTCAAACGTGCCAGCAGCCTCGTGCGCACGGGCGAGGTGTTGCGCCTGGCGCAGCTGCTGTCGAGCAAAACACCGGTGCCGGCGCACCGCTGCGGTCTGCAACATTTCATGGGCCGCGATGGTGGTGATTACGCCGCAGCAGGCAGTCGGCGGCCCGGCGGTTTTCAGTTTGCCGAAGACACTGTGGTTATGCCGCTGCACATCGGCACCCACATGGACGCCCTGTGCCACGCCTGGTACGACGACAAACTCTACAACGGCTACCTGGGCGACAGCATCCGCAGCACCACCGGCGCGGCACGCCTGGGCATTGAAAAAATGCCACCCATCTTCACCCGTGGCGTGTTGCTGGACTTTGTGAAACTCAAAGGCCGCGTACTGGAGGCCGGTGAATCCATCGGCGGCGGCGACATGGACGCCGCTGCCCTGGCCGCTGGTGTGACAGTAGGCCGCGGCGACGCCGTGCTGCTGCGCACCGGCTGGCTGGAAGCGCAAAAAGGCGTGAAACAGCCGGATTTCAACGTCGAGCCCGGCATCAATGTCGAGGCCGCCACTTGGCTGGTGGAGCGCGACGTGGCCATGCTGGGTGCCGACAACTATGCGATTGAGGCCATGCCCTTCCCCGAAGGCAAGGTATTCCCCGTGCACCAGATG
>JANMMR010000320.1:0-4373 GCA_031373455.1 Rhodoferax sp. | reverse complement strand
TCCTTGTCGCCGCGGATGTGCAAATCCGGCTGCGGGTTTTTCGCCGCCTGCTCTTTCAGCAGCGCGGGCAGGGCAGCATCGTCAATGCGGCTGAGGTTCCAGTAATACACGCCCTGGGCGTTCACCGAGAGGCGCACGGTCTCCGGTTTCTGCTCCTGCGGCTGGTTGGTGGCGCGGGGCAAGTCCACGTTCACGGCGTGTTTCATCACCGGAATGGTGATGATGAAGATGATCAGCAGCACCAGCATCACGTCGACCAGCGGCGTCATGTTGATCTCGTTCATCACCTCGTCGGTGTCGTCCTGGGTGCCGAAGGCCATGGTCGCGCTCCTTGGCGGTTCAGGTGTTGCGCTTCATGGCGACGACGTTCGCCGCGCCATTGCCGCCGCCCACGCGCGCGCCGGTGACGAAGTAGGCGTGCAGGTCGTGCGCGAAGCTGGAGAGTTTGAGCAACACCGCCTTGTTGCCCCGCACCAGCGCGTTGTAGCCCAGCACGGCGGGAATCGCCACTGCCAGGCCCAGCGCCGTCATCACCAGCGCCTCGCCGATCGGCCCGGCCACCTTGTCGATGGTTGACTGGCCGGAGATGCCGATGGCCAGGAGCGCGTGGTAAATGCCCCAAACCGTGCCAAAGAGGCCGACAAACGGCGCTGTGGATCCCACCGAAGCGAGGATCGCCAGGCCCGATTGCAGGCGCGCCGTGAACTCGTCGAGCGTGTTGCGCAGGCAGCGTGTGACCCAGTCACTGATGTCCAGCGTATCGTGCAATTGAGACTGGTTGCTTTTGTGGTGGGCAATGGCTTCGCGGCCTTCCACGGCGAGCTGGCGAAACGGGTTGGCGGCGTCCGAGCCGAGTTGCTCCAGCCCGGCGGCGAAATCGGGGCTGTGCCAGAAGCCGGCCGCATGCCCTGCGAGTTTTTTGTATCGCAGGATGTCCAGCGTCTTGATGATGATGACGATCCACGAGGCCAGCGACATCGCCAGCAGCAGGAGCGCGACGAAGCGGGTGACGATGTCGCCCTGGGCCCAGAGGTTGGCAATGCCGAATTGAGATTGCATGGTGGGTTGGGGTTCCTATTTGGGTTCCGAATATTTGATGGGCCACAGGTACGTCCATTCAATGGGCGTGCCGTCCCGGGTGGCGGGCCGGAATTTGACTTTCCTTGCGCCTTGTAGCGCGGCCTGGTCCAGCCGGGCGAAACCGCTGGATTTTGACACCTCGGCGAGGGAGACAAACCCATTTGCGCCGACCGTGACCTTGAGCACCACCACGCCGAATTCACCCAAGCGCACGGAGGCCGCAGGCGGGCGGAAAAGCTCTTCGTTTTGGGTGTAGTCGGCGTCAACCACCGGCAGTTCCACTTTGGCTTTGGGCGGTGGCGCGGGCGGCGCTTCGGCCACGACGGCTGGCGCGACCGGCGCGAGCAGGGGCGGTGGCGCGGGTTGGGGCGCTGTGGTGCCCACGGGGGCTGCGGGCGCGGGGCTTGGGTCGGCAATCGCCACCGGAACCGGCGCGGGTGCAAGCTGAGGCGGCGGCGGCACGGTGGGTTTTACAAGCGCAGCCTTGGGTGGCGGGGGCGGCTCGGGCGGCAGCGGCTCCGGCTTGGCCTGCGGCGGCTGGATGAATTCACTGAGCAAATGGGCCGGCACGAACACTTCAACCGCGCGGCGCATCAAGCCGGTTTGCAGCGCCCACAAAGCCGCCACATGAAACAGCACAACGCCCAGCACGATTGCGGTGTTGCGGCTCAGGTAGCTGGGGGCAGGTGCTTGCATGGTTGCCAGGGTCAAACTTAAACTCAATTGCACGTGATTGTCAGGTATCTGCCCACATGCGCAGGAGGTTGTGGTAGACCCCTGTGAGCGCTGTGGTTTCGTCCGATTCGCCACGCTGCTGGCGCAAACGCAGCAGGTTCATGTCGAATTCATACAGCAGGCGGCGTTGCTCGTCGCTGCGCACCATGCTTTCGACCCAGAAAAAACATGCCAGCCGATGCCCGCGCGTGACCGGTTTGACCTGGTGCAGGCTGGTGCCGGGGTAGACCACCAGGTCGCCTGCGGCGAGCTTCACGCTGTGTTCGCCAAAGGTGTCGGCCATGCACAACGCGCCGCCGTCATAGGTGTCAGGCTCGCTCAAAAACAGGGTGCAGGCAATGTCGGTGCGCACGCGTTGTGCCGAGCCCGGCATGTACCGCACGGCGCCATCCACGTGCAGGCCGTAGGCGTTGGTGGCGTCGCCATAACGGTTCAGTCGTGGCGGGAAAATGCGCTTGGGCAGGGTCGCGGAGAAAAACGTGGGGCAGCGCTCCAGCGCCCTCAGCACGATGTCGCGCACCGATCGGGCGGCCGGGCAGTCGTGCGGCAATTGCTGGTTGTTTTTCACCGCGCGGGCTTGTTCGCCGGCACCGGGTTTGCCGTTTTCCCACGGCGCTTTGGCCAGCAGCTTGTGCGCCTGGGCAAGTTCGTCGGGGTTCAGGACATCGTCGAAGGTGAGCAGCATGGCGGGTTCAGAATTTGGCGTTCAGCGTGAGCAACCAAATGCGTCCGGCGCCCGGCACGTAGTGGCCGCGGTAGAGCGAGTCGGCATACAGCACATTGCCCGCGTTGTTGACGTTGGCCTTGAGTGTCCAGCGCTCGTTCAGGGTGTATTCGGCCATCAAATCCACGGTTGCGAAACCGGGCGCCTCCCACGAGGGCGCCGTGGTGTCGGCCGGTGATTGCGCCGAGCGGAAGTTCACGCCGCCGCCCACGCGCAGTTTCGGATTGGCCTGGTAGGTGCTCCACACCGTGCCGCTGTGCACCGGCGAGAGGCCGGGGCGGTCGCCCGCGCGGTTGCCCACAGTGGTCGCGGTGCTGGCGGCGACATCGACCACGGCGTCGGGCATCCACATGTAGGAGGCGTAAATTTCCCATTCCCTGGTGATGCGGCCGGTGATGTCGAATTCAAAACCGGTGGCGTGGCGTTTGCCGGAGAGCAACAAGCGTGTGGCGGCGGTGTCGGGGTCGGTGTTGCGCTCGTTGGTTTTGGTGGACTGGAAAACTGCGTACCGGGTGGTGAACTGTTTGTTGGTGCTGTCAATGCGCGCCCCAAGCTCGATGTTTTCGCTGGCTTCGGGTGGCGTGTTGGCGCTTTGGGCGTTGTACGAATACACATCGCCCGAGGTGTTGAACGAGGTGCCGTAGCTGAAGTAGAACGACTGCTGCGGGTTGGGCTGGTACAGCAGGCCCACGCGTTTGCTGATGGCCGAAATGTCCTGGCTGTAAGACGTGGTGGTTACTGGCCCGGCCGCGTTGGCGGGAATGGCATAAGTGCTGTAGTTGCCGCGCAGGTTGTCGTAACGCAGGCCCAGCAGCAGCTTCCAGTCTTTGGCCACCTGGATCAGGTCTTGCGCGTACACGCCGTAACCGATCGCCTGATAGTCATTGCCCGGGCGCAACACGCGGCTGTCTTCGTTCACGCGGGTGGTGTTGGGGTCGCCGAACGTGGCTTGAGGTTTGATAAGGATTGCGCCACCTTGCGCGGCGCTGCGCTCGGCGTAGACAAGTTTTTTCTCGACAGCGAAATCAACGCCGCTCAAAAACTCGTGTTTGACGCCCAACGCGTCGAATTTGTTGGAAAAGTCGCTTTGCAGGTGGGTCGTGTCCACGTCCTGGATCTTCAATGCGTTGCCCCGGTTCAGCACCGTGTTGAGGTCCAGATTCGCCAAGGTGACAGCTTGCGGATTGGTTAGCGGCGCGGCAGCGGTGCCCGGTGGCTGGCCGGCAAAGCGGATCGTGCTGGCGCGCTGGTCGCGCGTGAAACGGCCCTGTCGCAACTGGGTTTGCAACTCGCTGTCGTGATCGAACCGGTGCGTGTGTTTGACCGCCAGCCAGTTGGCAGTGCCGTTGTTTTGGTCGCTGGCCAGGCCGTAGTAGGCGCTGGGGTCCAGGCCGCCCAAAATCGTGTTTTGTGCCGTGGTCGTGGTGGCGTTGGGGCGCACCCAGGGTAGGCCGTAGTTGATGCCGTTCCTGTTGTCCAGGCTGTACAGGCTGGCGGTGAACTCGTCTTTTTCGCCGATGCCAAAGCTGTAAGCTGCCGCTATGCCGCGTTTGTTGATGCTGGAGCCGGAGCCATTGTTGTCGGCCGTGGTGACCATGGCGTTGAGCCGAAGCGCCGCGCTTTCGCCGGTCTTGATGTTGAAGTCGCCGGTGAGGCGTTTGTAGTTGTAGCTGCCGACGGTGGTACTGACCTCGTGCTCGTCGATCAGGCGCGGCTGTTTGCTGACCTGGTTCACAGCGCCGCCGGTGGAGCCCCGGCCAAACAACATCGAGGCGGAGCCGCGCAGCAGCTCGACACGGTCATTGTTGAAAGTGTCGCGGTCATAAAACGCCGG
>JANMMR010000301.1:0-1854 GCA_031373455.1 Rhodoferax sp. | reverse complement strand
GGTGGAACAAAGCCACTCCCAGCAGCGTGAAGCCGAACAGGAAAAAGTCCAGCGGAATGCCCATTACAAACATGAAGTCTCCTGTTGCCTTGTTTTAAACCACCGTTGCTGCAGCCCTGCCATCTGCAAGTGCCAAGTGCCAAGTGCCCGGCCAGTTTATGCCGCGATCTCGAACACCTGCCGCAGGTAAGCCAGGTATTTCTCGTCGTCACACATGTTCTTGGACGGCGTGTCAGACAGCTTCGCCACCGGCTGGCCATTGCAGCGCACCATTTTGATGACGATCTGCAGGGGCTCGTAACCGAGGTCATTGGTGAGGTTGGTGCCAATGCCAAAGGCCAGTTGCGCGCGGCCCTGGAACTGCCGGTACAACTCGATGGTGCGCGGCACCGTGAGGCCGTCGCTAAAGATGAGGATTTTGGTTTTCGGATCGACCCGGTTCTTGGCGTAGTGCGCGATCATGCGTTCGCCCCACTGGAACGGGTCGCCGCTGTCGTGGCGCGCGCCGTCAAAGAGCTTGCAGAAATACATGTCGAAATCGCGCAGGAAAGCGTTCATGCCGTAGACGTCGCTCAAGGCAATGCCCAGGTCACCCCGGTATTCCTTGGCCCAGGATTCAAAACCAAACACCTGGCTGTCGCGCAGGCGCGGCCCGAGCGCCTGCACCGCCTGCAGGTACTCATGCGCCATCGTGCCCAGGGGCGTGAGACCCAGTTTCATCGCCAACAGCACATTGCTGGTTCCAGCCAGCTGGCCCGACACACCGCTCAATTTGCCGGGGCTCTGCAAAGTGCCGAGTTTGGCAGACAGGCTGCGCAGCACCTCGTCTTGCCAGGCGCCCGAAAACCGTCTGCGCGTGCCGTAATCGGCAATTTTCAGGTCGGCCAGGCCTTCGCCGCGCAGTTGCTCAATCTTCACATCCAGCCGGCGCCGACCCTCGGCAAAATCGGGCTGTTTCTGCGTGTTGCGGAAATACACCTCGTTGACGATGGCCAGCACCGGAATTTCAAACCGGATGGTGTGCAGCCAAGGGCCGTGGATGCTGATGTCGATCTCGCCCGAAGCAAGCGGCGTGACGGTGATGTATTTTTCGTTCAGGCGGAACAGGCCCAGAAAGTCGACAAAGTCGCTCTTGATGAAACGGAACGAGCGCAGGTAGGCGAGCTCGGCCTCCTGGAACTGCAGGCTGCACAGGGCGCGGATTTCGTCGCGGATTTCCTGCACATGGGCGGCCAGGTTGATCACCGGCTGACGGGTGCCACTGGCGTCCAGCCCCGAGTTGCGGCACTTGAAGCGGTACTCGACCTGCGCGCCCGGAAACTGGTGCAGCACCACCTGCATCATGGTGAACTTGTAGAGGTCGGTGTCGAGCAGGCTGGAGATGATCATGGGTTGATTCAGGGGTCACATCGAGAGTCAGGTCGAGAGTCAGGTCGCCACTTGGCCAGCGGCAAGTGTAATGACCCGGTCGGCGCGGCCGGCCAGTATGTCATTCTGCTCGGCCACCAGCATCGGCATGCCCTGGTTCTTGAGCGCCAGCAGGGATTCGGCGATCGACTCCACCAGCACCGGCGCGATGCCTTCACAGGGCTCGTCAAGCAGCAGCAGTTTCGGCTGTGTCATGAGGGTGCGGGCGATCGCCAGCATTTGCTGCTCGCCGCCGCTCATCTGGCTGGCGCGCCGTGCAAGCAGGCTTTTGAGGGCGGGAAACAGGGCCAGCACTTTGTCGAGATTGGCGTGGGTGTCGCCACGCGCGGCGATGTGCAGGTTCTCCCGCACGCTCAGGCCGGCAAACAGACGCCGGTCTTCCGCCACGTAACCGAGACCGGCCTGCGCGCGCCGATGGGCCGGCCA
>JANMMR010000253.1:0-2703 GCA_031373455.1 Rhodoferax sp. | reverse complement strand
TGATCGACATGCTGGCCATCGGCCTCATCATCCCGGTGCTGCCGGCCATGGTGGGCAGCTTCACCGGCTCGCAGGCCGACCAGGCCTACTGGTACGGCGTGGTCACCTTCACCTTTGGCCTGGCCAATTTCATCTCGTCGCCCATCCTGGGCGCGCTGTCAGACCAGCATGGCCGCAGGCCGATTTTGCTGTTGGGGTTCCTTGGCCTGTGCATCAGCTTCTACGGCACCGCCATGGCCACGGCCATGGGCATGCTGATCGCCGTGCGTGTGCTCAGTGGCGCGATGCAGGCCAACATCTCGATTGCCAACGCCTATGTGGCCGACTTCACGCCGCCCGAGCAGCGCGCCAAACGTTTTGGCATGTTGGGCGCGATGCAGGGCGTGGGTTTCATCGTCGGGCCGGTGATGGGCGGCCTGCTCGGGGCCATCGACCTGCACCTGCCGTTTCTGGTAGCGGGCATTCTCGCGTCCATCAACCTGGTCTACGGCTACTTTGTCTTGCCTGAATCGCTGCCAGCGGAAAAACGCAAATCCTTCCAGTGGCAAACCGCCAACCCGTGGTCGGCGCTGAAACGCCTGGCCGCTCTGCGTGGCGTGGGCTCGCTGGTCGGCGTGGTGGCCTTCAGCGGCCTGGCGCAGTTCATGCTGTACACCAGTTGGGTGCTCTACACCACCTTCAAGCTTGGCTGGGGCCCGCTGGCGAACGGCTGGAGCCTGGCGGCGGTGGGCGTGGTCTCGGTGATCGTGCAGGGCCTTCTGCTGGGCAAACTGCTCAAGCGGTATTCACCGCAGGCGCTGGCCATCGTTGGGCTGGTGTCCAGCGCCCTCTCGTACCTGCTGTGGGGTTTGGCGTGGGAGGGCTGGATGATGTTCGCCGTGATTGGTGTGAACTTTCTGGCCAACACCGTCACCGCCGCCGTCAACAGCATGATCTCCAGCGCCGCTGATGCGAAGAGCCAGGGCGCCACGCTGGGCGCCGTGAGCAGCCTCAACAGCATGATGGCCGTGGCCGCCCCGCTGATCGCCGCGCCCCTACTGGCGCTCGTGTCGCACCTGCCCAAAGGCGACTGGCGCATCGGCGCGCCGTTTTACTTTTGCGCGGCGTTACAGGTGGTTTCACTGGTGTTGGCAGTTTGGCACCTGCGCAAACACCGACGCAGAAGCGCTTAGCGCAGCGTCATCCGCTAAAGGAAGACGGCGGCCGACACACCAAATCGCAGGGCAAGCGCCTTGGCTTGCCGCGCGTTGACGCGGCGCTGGCCGCTCAAAATGCCGCTCACCACAGATTGGCCGCCGAGCTCACTGGCCAAGTCGGTCTGCTTCACCCCGTGTTGATCCATCAGAAACCGCAAGACGTCTTTGGCTTGGGCCTCTGGGATCGCGTGATGGGCGTTTTCATACTCTTCCACGAACTGCCCCACCACATCCAGCAGACCCGCCAGCTCATGGCTTTCGTCGTCGCCCACGACATCCAGCAAGCCGTTCATGAATTTCACGACGCGTTTGAACTCCCGTTCATTCGAGATCGTGCCGATTTTCACAGGCACAGAAGCCTGGAAGGTCTTCCACGCCGGGGCAATGGCAGCGGCGTCAATGGTCAGCGCATTCATGGTTTATTACTCCTGTACGTTTTTCCCCAGCGGTCGTATTCGGCGTGGGTGAACACTTCCCGAATGTAAATTTTCTGGCGGTCAAAATGCACTGCGCAAATGACCCGAAAATTGTTACCCCCCACATCAAATATGACGAACGGCGGAACGTAATCTGCCGATCTAAACGTATTTTTCAACTCAGCCAAACTGGAAAAACTCGACGATTTCACCAGCCGGTACCACACTTCCAAAGGCGTTCTTGCTGCTGGGTGTTTGAACCAGAACGCGGTAAGTGCGTGTTTGGAGATGACATGCATGCGTGCATTTTATAGCAAATTGCTATATGAAAAATACATTTTTTGGGTTGCGTTTGCCTTTGGCGCCTTTCTTCCAGGCGATCCAGAGGTTTTCGAAACTGGTGATTTCTTCAATCAGATTGTCAAATTGCTTCGCCATATGACACCTTGCAAAAAATTTTGAGGCGCTTCGCGTCGCCTCAAAACCAAAACCAAACCCAGCCCAAATACCAATATCCAAATAACCTCAGAACTCAGAAGCCAGAAATCTCAATCGGCCAGGGACAACTCGACACGAAACCCGATGTCGTCGCTCCAATGTTCTGGGTTATCCGAGCCGCAGAAGGAACAACGCGCGACTTCGGGAACGACAATCCACGCCCCGCCGCGTAGTGCGCAATTTCCCGATGCATTCTGTTCCTCAATGGCTAGGTTAGGATTGCCATTGTTGACATAGCGGTGGCTGCCCCATTCCCACACATTTCCCACCACGTCGGCGAGCTGCTCGCGCGAGTGGCCTTTGGGGTAGAGACCCACCGTGGTTGGATGGCCTACCAGTTCTCCCAAATTGGCGTATTGCGCAAATTCATTCACCTCGGATTTCCACGTGGCCGGTTCGCCATTCCACGGGTAGGCGCTCGGCTGAGTCTCCATAGCGAGCCCAAACCGCGCTGCGCATTCCCACTGCAGTTCAGTTGGCAAGGCGGCCAGCCATTTTTTTCCGTAGCCAAAAATAGGCAGTTGGCTTTGCAGCCAGCGGGTATAGGCTTGGGCTTCGAACCAGCTCACGTTTACCACCGGGCGTAGGGGATT
>JANMMR010000223.1:0-4762 GCA_031373455.1 Rhodoferax sp. | reverse complement strand
CCACTGCCAATTTGTATCTGGCGGAAGCTGTGAGATTCGAACTCACGGAGGGGATAAACCCTCGCCGGTTTTCAAGACCGGTGCCTTAAACCGCTCGGCCAAGCTTCCATGGGCGGTATTTTAACGGTGTGCACCGGAATTTCGAATTTGGTCAATAATTAACATGGGTGTTAATTATTGACTCCAAAAATGCCAAAAATCCCAAATTCATGAAAATATTGCTCACCAAGTCATGTATTTATTGAATTTATTGCTATATTAATAATAGCAAATCTAGCACACTCAAAAATGTCGCACTGGCCGCTCAAGCAGCCGCCAGCATACCGCGTTGTTCAATGAACGCCACCACGTCCTGTAGTCCGGCCAGCGTTTTCAGGTTGGTCATCACAAAGGGTTTGAGGCCTTTGGCGGTGGTTCGCATGCGCCGTGTATCGGCTTCCATTACGCCGAGGTCAGCGCCCACATACGGCGCCAGATCGGTCTTGTTGATGACGAAAAGGTCACTTTTGGTGATGCCGGGGCCGCCTTTGCGCGGGATTTTTTCGCCCGCGGCGACGTCGATCACGTAGATCGTCAAGTCCGAGAGTTCGGGGCTGAAGGTGGCGGCCAGGTTGTCGCCGCCGCTTTCAATGAAGACGATGTCGGCGTCGGGGAAGTCTTCGAGCATGCGGTCGATGGCTTCCAGATTGATGGAGGCATCTTCGCGGATGGCGGTGTGCGGGCAGCCGCCGGTCTCCACCCCCATGATGCGTTCGGCCGCCAGCGCGCCGCTCACCGTGAGGATGCGCTGGTCTTCCTTGGTGTAAATGTCGTTGGTGATGGCGACCAGGTCGTAACGCTCGCGCATGGCTTTGCACAACATCTCCAGCAGTGTGGTTTTGCCGGAGCCGACCGGGCCGCCGATGCCGACGCGCAAGGGCGGGAGTTTTTTGCTGCGGTTTTTGATGTGGTGAAAACTCATGATCTGAAGAGCCGTGAATATTGGGTTTCGTGTTGCGCAGAGCGGATTGCCAGCATGGGTGAGAAAGCCTGGCGGTCGCCATCGTCGCGCAGAGACAAGGCGTGGTCAATCGCAGCGGGGATTTCGGCGGTGAGGGCAGTCAAAATCCGCTGCCCCGCGCTTTGCCCGAGCGGCACCGATTTGATGGCCGCCTGTGTCATGTTTTCAGCCCAGCCAAACGCAAAGGCCAGCAGGCAGTCCCGCACAGCAGCCTGTGTGCTTGAGGCTGCGAGCGCAAAGGCCACAGGGTAGGTCGGCTGCATCTGCGCGCAAGCTTCGATTTGCGCGGCGCTCGCGGTGGTGTGGTTGCGCAGCCATTCCAGCAGCGAGCGGCCCATCTGCTCGGTTTGCGCGCGCAACTCGCTGCTCTCGCGGGTCTGCAGCACCCAGGCGTTGAGTTCGGCCAGGCGGCCCATGTCCTTGTTTCGCCAGGCGGCAATGGCTTGGGCCAGCACCGCCATCTCGCTGCGTGCCAGCGTCAGATGCAGTTGATCAACCAGCCAGCCGGCCACATGGGTTTCAGACGCATCGGGCGAACTGTGGACGAGCGCTTCGAGCCCTTCTGAGTAGGAGAAGCCGCCAATCGGCAAGGCCGGGGAAGCCAGCCACATCAGCTGCATCCGGCTGGCGTCTTGCGCCGCCTGATGGCCGTCAGTGTTTGTGGGAATGGCCATGGTCATGACCGTGGCCGGGTTGGTGGTCATGGTGCTCGTGGCGTTCCTGTGGCGAATTTTTGAGGGCCGGCGCGTGATCCGAATGGGCGTGCGCTGCGTGGCTGTGCCCGCCGGGTGAATACGCGCCACTTTCGGGCTCAAAGGCCTCGTCGACGGCATGCACGATCAAATGCATCGCGCGCAACAGGTCGGCCAGCACGTGGTCGGGTTCGATCTTCAGGTGGTCGGGCTTGAGCTCGATCGGCACATGGCGGTTGCCCAGGTGGTAGGCCGCACGGATCAGGTCAAACGGCGAGCCGTGCTCTGTGCAATGGGTGATGCGCAACACTGCCTGGGGCGCGGCGATGACGCGGATGAGCGAGCCGTCTTCTGCGACCAGCACGTCTCCGCCTCGCGCCACCGAGCCGCGCGCCAGGAAGACACCCAGTTGCCGGCCTTGCGAATCGATGGCATCAAAACGGCTTTTCTGACGCACATCCCAGTCGAGTTCCAGCGCGGCGGCGCGTTTGAGCAGCACGGGCGCGAGGCCCTTGCCTTGCGGCATGAGTTTGTTGACGGTGAGCATGGGGTGTGGGGCAGGGGCCTTGCTAAGGCAGGTTTTACTCGGGATAATATAACAATTGTTATAACTTACACAACAACCCACGAAGGAGCCCGCCATGTCCGCACTCAAACTGACCCAAATTGGCAATTCGGTAGGTGTGATTTTGCCCAAGGAAATATTGGCGCGCCTGAAAGTTGGCAAGGGAGACACGGTATTTGTGACGGACGCCGCCAATGGTGTCATGTTGACGCCCTACAACCCTGAGATCGAGGAACAACTCAAACTTGGCCGCGAATTCATGCACGACTATCGAGACACGTTTCACCAGTTGGCCAAATGAGTGAGTGGAAATGGGTCAACCGCCAGGTGCTGCTGCTGCTGCACGAAGAAAGTCTGGCTGAACACGGCGGCGCGAGCGGAATTCGCGACGAGGGGCTGCTGGATTCTGCGCTCAACCGACCTGTCAATCTGGCGCTTTACGAAGAACCCGACATTGCCCGTCTGGCCGCATCGTATGGGGTTGGCCTGGCCAAGAACCATGCTTTTGTAGATGGCAACAAACGCGCTGCATTTTTGGCGGTTGGCCTGTTTTTGGCCGTCAATGGCCACCGACTTCACGCGACCCAGGCGGACGCAACATTGACGATGCAGGACGTGGCGGCTGGACAGCTTTCGGAGGCTGATTTCGCGCAGTGGATTCGCAGTCACCTCAGGCCCGTTGAGAAACTTAGCAGGTCGTAAAAAATGCGCCGCTAAAACAAAAAGTAGCGCTGCGCCATCGGCAGGCTCACGGCAGCCTCGCAGGTGAGCAAGTGCCCATCGGCACGCACGGCATAGGTTTGTGCGTCGATCTCCATTTTGGGCAGGTAACTGTTGTGGATCATGTGCTGCTTGCGCACGGCGCGCACGTCTTTGACCGCGCTCAGGGTTTTGGCCAGACCGAAGCGTTCCTTGATGCCGGCGTTCAAACCGGCTTTGGAGACAAAGGTGAGCGAGCCGCGCGACACCGCGCCACCGAATGCGCCAAACATGGGCCGGTAATGCACTGGCTGCGGCGTGGGGATGGAGGCATTGGCGTCGCCCATCGCCGCCAGTGCGATGAAGCCGCCCTTCAAAACCAGCGCCGGCTTGACGCCAAACAGCGCCGGTTTCCACACCACCAGATCGGCCCATTTGCCCACTTCAATGCTGCCGACTTCATGCGCGATGCCGTGGGCGATGGCCGGGTTGATGGTGTATTTGGCGATATACCGAACAGCGCGGAAGTTGTCGTTGCGCGGGTTGTGGCCGGCGCTCTCCAGCGCATCGATATGTTTGCCGTCGGAAGGTTTGAGCCAGCCGCGCTGCTGCTTCATCTTGTGCGCCGTTTGCCAGGTGCGGATGATGACCTCGCCCACGCGCCCCATGGCCTGGCTGTCGCTGCTCATCATGCTGATGGTGCCCAGGTCATGCAACACGTCTTCGGCGGCGATGGTTTCCTTGCGGATGCGGCTTTCGGCGAAGGCCAAATCTTCGGCGATGCCCGGGTCCAGGTGGTGGCAGACCATCAGCATGTCCACATGTTCGTCCAGCGTGTTGACGGTGTAGGGCATCGTCGGGTTGGTGGAGCTGGGCAGAAAATTCGCCTCGCCCACCACGCGCAGGATGTCCGGCGCATGGCCGCCCCCGGCGCCTTCAGTGTGGAAGGCGCAAAGCCCCCGGTCCCGGGTGGCGGCAATGGTGTTTTCAACGAAACCGGACTCGTTCAGGGTGTCTGAATGGATCGCCACCTGCACGTCGGCTTCGTCCGCCACGTCCAGGCAATTGCCGATGGCGCTGGGTGTGGTGCCCCAGTCTTCGTGCAGTTTGAGGCCGATCACCCCGGCGTTGATTTGTTCGTGCAAGGCGGCAGGCAAGGAGGCGTTGCCTTTGCCCAGAAAGCCGAGGTTCATCGGGAACGCATCGGCCGCCTGCAACATGCGTTCGATGTTCCACGGCCCGGGCGTGCAGGTGGTGGCAAACGTGCCGGTGGCCGGCCCCGTGCCGCCGCCGAGCATGGTGGTGACACCGCTGGCGAGGGCTTCGTCAATCTGCTGCGGGCAGATGAAATGGATGGGCGAGACGATGCCCCCCGCCGTGACGATGGTGCCTTCGCAACTGCTGATCTCGGTGCCGCGACCGATGACGATGTCCACCCCCGGTTGCACATCCGGGTTGCCGGCCTTGCCGATGGCCACGATGCGCCCGCCCTTGAGGCCGATGTCGGCCTTGACGATGCCCCAGTGGTCGAGGATGAGCGCGTTGGTCATCACGCAGTCGACGGCGCCTTCGGCCCGGGTACGCTGCGACTGCGCCATGCCGTCGCGGATGGTCTTGCCGCCGCCGAATTTCACTTCTTCGCCATAGCCGCCGGCACGCAAGGTGTAGTCCTGCTCCACCTCTATCAGCAGGTCGGTATCGGCCAGGCGCACCCGGTCACCAACCGTAGGACCGAAGATTTCCGCATAGGCGCGGCGCCCGATGGTGGCCATCAGAGCGCTCCCTGCACCAGACCGCGAAAACCGT
>JANMMR010000216.1:0-3824 GCA_031373455.1 Rhodoferax sp. | reverse complement strand
CGCGCCGAGTTTCCGCGAGGCTGTACGTTACGGCGCCGAAGTGTTCCACGCGCTGAAGAAAATCCTGCATGACAAGGGCATGAGTGTGGCCGTGGGAGACGAAGGCGGCTTTGCGCCCAATGTGCCCAACCACGAGGCTGCGATCCAGATGATTCTGGACGCCATCGCCGCCGCTGGTTTTGTCGCCGGCAAACAAATTGCGCTGGGCCTCGATTGCGCGGCCAGCGAGTTCTACAAAGACGGCAAATACCACCTGGAGGCCGAAGGCCTCGTGCTCAGCAGCGAAGAGTGGATCAACGTCATGGCCACCTGGGTCGACAAATACCCCATCATCAGCATCGAAGACGGTATGAGCGAGGGCGACTGGGATGGCTGGAAACTGCTGACCGAGCGCCTGGGCAAAAAAGTGCAGATTGTGGGTGACGACCTGTTCGTCACCAACACCAAGATCCTCAAGGAAGGCATCGACAAAGGCATTGCCAACTCGATCCTCATCAAGATCAACCAGATCGGCACCCTCACCGAAACCTTCGCAGCCATCGAGATGGCCAAACGCGCAGGTTACACAGCCGTCATCAGCCACCGCAGCGGTGAAACCGAAGACTCCACCATTGCCGACATCGCTGTGGGCACCAATGCCGGCCAGATCAAAACCGGCTCCTTGAGCCGCTCGGACCGCATGGCCAAGTACAACCAGCTGCTGCGCATCGAAGAAGACTTGGGCGACATCGCCAGTTATCCCGGCCGTTCGGCTTTCTACAACCTGAAATAATGGCCCCCACGGTCGCCCACTGCGTGTGGCTCCCTGCCCCGCGCAGCAATCCTTCGCTTCGCTGGGCGTGGGGCCGCATTTTGGCTTCGCCGCACTTTGTGAAGCCTTGGGGCGGCCCGGCGGCAAAACATCACTTCCCGGTAGACACGCAGCCATGAGTTCCCGCCTTGTCCCGGCTTTCCTGATTGCGCTGCTGGTGATCCTGCACGCGCAGTTGTGGTTTGGCCGGGGCAGCGTGCCCAGCGTCAACCGCATGACGCAAGAGCTCGACGAGCAACAAAAAAAGAACGCCCAGGCCCAGTTGGCCAACAGCCGCCTTGAAGCCGAAGTGCGCGACCTCAAGGAAGGGCTGGAGATGGTCGAGGAACGGGCGCGCCAGGAGCTGGGCATGGTCAAGCCCAATGAGATTTACGTGCACATCTCCCGTTAGGTTTTCGCAGGAACGACCGTGAAAATCGCCATTCTTGGCGCCCCGGGCTCTGGAAAAACCTGGCTGGCGCGGGCTTTGTCGGATACGCCACCCATCGGTTTGGGGCCGGTTGAACCGCGCGACAACCCGGACCTCGCGCTTTGCGCCACCTTCGATGTGGTGTTGCTGATGGGGCTCGACTTATGTATGCCGTCGACCGCCCAGCTGTTGGCCGATGCGTCGCTGCGCTCAAACCTGGCGCAAAGCAACACCGGTTTTAGGGTGGTGTACGGGCTGGGAAAGGCCCGGTTGGTCAATGCCCTGCACGCTTTGCCTGCTTTGAGCAAGCATGTTCCCACCGTCGAGACGCCCTTGCATATCAACTGCGAAAAATGCAGCGACCCGGATTGTGAACACCGGCTGTTTTCGCGGCTACTGCAAGGCGCCGGGAGCTCCTTGCAGGCCACTTGAGTCCACAAACACCAAAGCCGCGTCAAC
The DNA here is from genome assembly GCA_031373455.1 of Rhodoferax sp. Taxonomy (GTDB): domain Bacteria; phylum Pseudomonadota; class Gammaproteobacteria; order Burkholderiales; family Burkholderiaceae_C; genus JANYCG01. Next base: position 2,145 of record JANMMR010000216.1, on the reverse strand, counting down.
CGGGTCAAAGCGGTATTGCTGGCCGCAAAATTCACAGCCCACTTCAATTTCAGTGCGCTCCGCGATGATCGACTCAACCTCGTCGCGGCCCAGGCTCTTGAGCATGCGCCCGACCCGCTCGCGGTTGCAGGTGCAGGCAAAGTGCGGCGAAGGCTCGCCGGGCTGCCGCTCAAACCGCAACAACGACTCTTCCCAGAACAGACGCCGCAAAATGGTATCGACATCCAGCGTCAACAACTCATCGCGCTTGAGGCTGGCCGCCAGAATCGAAATCCGGTTGTAGGCGTCCAGGTAGTTGGGGTCGGCTTCCAGCTCTTTTTGCGCGGCGCTCGTGAGCTTCCCGCCACCGGCGGGCATTTTCTGGATCAACAGCCCCGCCGCCAGGGAGTCGTCTGCGGCCAAAACAAGCGTCGTCTCGAGCTGTTCACTTTGCAGCATGTAATGCGCCAGCACATCGCTGATGTGTTCGAGTTTTTCTTTGTGGTCGTCAAACAGCGGCACAACGCCCTGGTAGGCCTGCTGGCCGGGGCGCCGGTTTTTGGCGTCCAGTGTGATGGCGCATTTGCCCAGGTTGTTGACGTTGACCATCGCGCTCAGCGTGGCGTCGGGCGCCACCTCGCCCAACAGAGTTGCTGTGGCGCGCAGGCTCAGATCGGCGTTCACCTCGGCCACCGCCAGTTTCACCGGGCCGTCACCTTGAATCTGCAATATCAGGGCGCCGTCAAATTTGATGTTGGACTGCATCAGCACGCCGGCTGCGGCCATTTCCCCCAGCAGCGCCCGCACCGGAACGGGGTAAGGCCCAGTTGCCGTGTTGGCCTCACGCCGGCGCAAAATCTCCTGCCAGGCGTCGGTCAGCCGCACAATGGCACCGCGCACCGGCAGGCCATCGAAAATGAATTTGTGGAGTTCAGACATGCGCGCTGCTGGCAAAAAACCGCTCAGCCAATTTTCTTCAAGCCCGCCTTGAAGCGCTTGCCGTTGGCCATGTAATGGTCAGCAATGCGATGCACGCCGGCGATCTGCTCGGGTGCGAGCTGGCGCACCAGCTTGGCCGGGCTGCCCATGATCATCGAGCCATCCGGAAACTCCTTGCCCTCGGTGACCAGCGAATGCGCGCCCACAATGCAGTTTTTACCGATTTTCACGTCGTTCAAGACAATCGCGCCGATGCCGATCAGGCTACCGTCTCCCACGGTGCAACCGTGCAGCATGACCATGTGGCCCACACTCACGTTGTCACCAATCACCAGCGGTTTGCCCGCGTCGGCATGCAGCACCGCGCCGTCCTGGATGTTGCTGCCGCGCCCAATGGTGATCCGCTCGGAGTCGCCCCGCGCGATCACGCCAAACCACATGCTCGCGCCCTCGCCCAAGGTCACGTCACCCATCACCTGGGCACTGTCTGCCACGTAGGTGTCTTTGCCCAGAGTGGGGGCGACGCCGTCGAGTTCGTAAATTGCCATGCTGCTTGTCCTTAATCTCCAGGGCGGATGCGCCAATTGTAGAAGGGCCAAATCAGAAGGCCGCTTTCAGAAAGCCGTTTCACTTCCCGGACAATCCACCCATGTCCCCGCCATCCTGCAGCACGCCGCGCCTGCGCACCTGGGCCCACTACGCCTGGCGCACGGCAGACCCGCGTCAAAAAGTCGCCTGCACGCTCGAGCCGGAGAGACCCGCCGACGGCGATTTTGACGCAGACTTGACGCTCAGCCCCGGCCGCCCCGAGCGCCCACCGCTCACGCACCCCGCCCATGTGCCGCGCCGCGCGCCATCCACGCTGGAAGGGCGCGCTGCCCTGGTGCATTCGATCTGCCACATCGAGTTCAACGCCATCAACCTGGCACTGGACGCGGTGTGGCGTTTTGAGGGCCTGCCCGATGCGTTTTATACCGATTGGGCGCTCGTGGCGCGCGAGGAGGCTTACCACTTCTCGATGCTGCGCGAGCACCTGCGCGGCATGGCCACCAGCCCCGACGCGAACGGCCAACTTGTGCCACGCTGGGACTATGGCGACTTCCCCGCGCACGACGGCCTGTGGGAGATGTGCGAGAAAACTGCTCACGACGCCGTCGCACGCATGGCCCTGGTGCCGCGCACGCTCGAGGCACGCGGGCTCGACGCCACGCCGCAAATCCAGGCCAA
>JANMMR010000213.1:0-1798 GCA_031373455.1 Rhodoferax sp. | reverse complement strand
GTTTGTGTTCCGCTTCAACCGGCGCACTTCAAACTCAAGAGGATTGTTGTTTTACCGCCTGCTTCAACAAGCCGTCCTGACGTCGCCCGTCACTTACGATGACATCGTCAAAACCGCCGAAGTTGATGAGATTTGATTGCTGTGGAGCTAACAGGATACCCCATCATGGGTGTTAATTATTTAACAAATTTTGCCGATTTTGGAAAAATATGCAAAAAATCGGCAATGAAGTCACGAATTAATTGAATAGTTTGCTATATTAATAGAAGCAATCGATGGGCCGGCTTCGGTGAAAATGGCCCCATGTCGACATCCACCCTGAACCCCGCGGCCCCCACGGGCGGCAACTCCCTGCGCCAGGACGCGCACCTGATCGGCCTGGTGGGCCTGGCGCACCTGATCAGCCATTTCAGCCAGCTCCTGCTGCCGCCCTTGTTCCCCTGGCTCAAGGACGCGCTCAACGCGAGTTACACCCAGCTGGGCGCGCTGATGACGATATTTTTTGTCGTCTCATGCGTTGTGCAGACACTCTCCGGTTTTTGGGTTGACAAATACGGCCCCCGTCCGATCCTCTTTTCGGGCCTCGCCTTGTTGGGTGTGGCGGCGTTTGGTTTCTCCCTCAGTACCGGCTACTGGATGGTGGCGGCCTTCACCGTGGTGGCGGGTATTGGCAACGGCGTTTTTCACCCGGTTGACTACACGCTGCTGAACCGCAAGGTCAGCGCGCCACGCCTGGGCCATGCCTACAGCACGCATGGTTTGACGGGTAGCCTGGGCTGGGCTTTGGCGCCGGCGCTCCTGGTGCCGATCGCCCTGGCGCGTTCCTGGCAGACGGCGATGATGGTGGCAGGTGTGTTGATATTTACAGTGTGGGTGCTGCTCTTTTTGCAGCGCGACAAACTCCAGCTGGACGCAGCGGCGCCTGTCGCCAAGCCCGGCGTGGCGCAGGAGCACAGCCTCGCTTTCCTGAAAATACCGGCGGTTTGGGGTTGTTTTGGTTTCTTCTTTTTATACGCCATTGTGATCAGCGTGATCCAGGCGTTCGCGCCCGAGGCGGCGCGCAAACTGCACGACGTGCCCATTGCCTTGGCCGCTGCCTGCCTCACGATCTACATGGTGTGCAACGCCGGTGGCATGATCGCCGGCGGCTTCCTCGCATCAAACCCCGAGCGGTGTGAGCGGGTGGTGGCCGGCGCGTTCACGGTGGCAGCGGTTTTTGCACTGGCGCTCGGTCTGGTCGATATGCCAGGCGCCGCCGTGCCAGTGCTGTTCGGAATGATGGGGTTCGCGTCCGGCACGGCCAGCCCGTCGCGCGACATGCTGGTGAAAAAATCCACACCCGAAAACTCCACCGGCCGCGTGTACGGCGTGGTGTATTCAGGCCTCGATATCGGTCAGGCGCTGGCACCCCTGTTCTTCGGCATGCTGATGGACCGGCAGTTGTTCAGCGGGGTGTTTATCGGCCTGGCGGCGGTGCAGCTCACTTTGATCGCCGGCGCCCTCAATATCCGCAAAGTGCGGCGCGTCTAGTTTTTTTGTTCACTGGATCTGATTCATGGCAACCCTGCAAGAGCTCGAGCATTTCCTCAAAACTGAATTTCCGCAAAACAAGACCATCATCCAATCTGTGGGCAACAAGGCCGCCACTGTCAAAATCCAGGTGGGCCACGGCGATTTGCGGCCCGGCGGCACCATCTCAGGCCCGACCATGATGGCCCTGGCCGACGTGGCGTTGTACATCGCCATCCTGGGCGAAATCGGCATCGTGCCGCTGGCGGTGACCACCAGCCTGTCGTTC
>JANMMR010000206.1:0-1599 GCA_031373455.1 Rhodoferax sp. | reverse complement strand
GGCCCCCTTGGGGGGCAGGGAACCACACGAAGTGGGCGACCGTGGGGGCGCCATGATTTTGGCCTGGCCTTATCCCAAATGGATCGCCCACCGGGGCGCCGGAAAATTGGCGCCAGAAAACACGCTTGCCGCCTTTCGACTGGGTGCCGGGTTCGGCTACCGCATGTTCGAATGCGACGTCAAGTTGAGTCTGGACCATGTGCCCTTCCTGATGCACGACACCGAACTGGCCCGCACCACCAACGCATCTTCCCGCCTTGGGCAAAACGCCGCGCCCTTTGGCGGCGACCACCCTTGGACCGCCTTAAGCCAGCTTGACGCCGGCAGTTGGCATTCACGCGTTTACGCCGGCGAGCCGCTGGCGGCGCTGGAGAACATTGCCGCTTTCATCCTGCGCAACGGCTACTTCCTCAACATCGAAATCAAACCGACACCGGGCACTGAAATTGAAACCGGGGAAGTGGTGGCGCAAGAGGCCGCTCGCCTTTGGCGTGACGCTGCGGTGCCCCCCTTGTTGACGTCGTTCAAAACCGACGCCCTGCAGGGCGCCCGCGGCGCAGCCCCGCACCTGCCGCGCGGGCTGCTTCTTGAAACCATGCGCGACGATTGGCTCGAAGCCGCGCTGCAGCTCGACTGTGTCGCCATCATCTGCAACTACGCCTTGTGGGACGAACGCACGGTGCGCGAAGCCCAAAGCGCCGGGTTTCGTTGCTTGAGTTACACCGTTAACGACGATTGGGCGGCCCATCGCCTGGCCGATTTGGGCACGGACGGCATCATCACCGACCGGGTGGATTTTTTTGCACCGGCGGCGACGGCGGCTCAATAGGAAAATCCGGCAATTAATTGGAATCTGACCCCAATTAATTTCGCCAGGATTTATTGATGACCCACTGGCTCGTCGCCACACCAAAAACCAGCGCGCCATAAGTCGCCATCGTGCCGTCACGGCCGAAAATCCACAGGCCAAGGCACATCACAATCAGGCCCACGCCAAAATTGACCGCGATTTGCACCCAGGCCGACCCATCCAGCGGCCTTTTCCGGTTCAACACCCAGGTCAAACCCAGCATCAACACGGCCATTCCCATGGCTGGCGCAGCAAAGTTCAGCAGGTGAATCAGCAGGTCAAAAGGGCTCATGGCCGCAAATTTTATAATCAGGCCCTTACATACATATGGCAGTCTGGGCTTTAGGCATCAACCACACCACCGCGCCGCTCTATCTGCGCGGCCGGTTTGCGTTCGCCATCGACCAGATTGAACCGACGCTCAGGAGCCTTCGCCAGGCGCTCGCCAGCCCGGAAGCGGCGATCATTTCCACCTGCAACCGCACCGAGATTTATTGCGCCACGGACCAGGCGGCGACTGGCGAGGCCGTGCAAAGCGCGGTCAACCACACGGTGGACTGGCTGGCCCATTCGGGCGGCGTGTCGTCCGAAATGCTGCGTGCGCACGCCTACACCCTGCAAGACGGCCCCGCCGCGCGCCACGCCTTTCGGGTCGCCAGCGGGCTCGACTCGATGGTGCTCGGTGAGCCGCAAATCCTCGGACAAATGAAAGACGCGGTTCGTGTGGCCGATGAAGCCGGCGCCTTGGG
>JANMMR010000124.1:0-2171 GCA_031373455.1 Rhodoferax sp. | reverse complement strand
CTGGCCTTGAGCGCCAAGCGCAGGTGGTCGTGAAAAACCTGGGCCGGCGCGCGCAGGGCCGCGCCCCGCCGCATGGCAAGGCCCAGCTCCCGAGACACCACGGGCCCGCGCAAGGCAATGCCCGCCAGCGTCGCATGGTTGGAAGGCAGCGCCAGGCGCGGCACGGCCGCCAGCCCGAGGCCCGCTTCCACCATGCCCAGCAGCGTTGCAATGTGACTGACCTCAAAACGGTAGGCCGGATTGACACCTGCTTTGGCCAGCGCGTCGTCCAGCAGTTGCCGGTTGCCACTGGAACGCGCCACCGCGATCAATCGCTCGCCCGTCAGATCCGCCCAAGCCACTGTTTTGCGTTGGGCCAGAGCGTGGGTGCGTGGCATGGCCAGCACAAAAGGATCGGTGTGGATCGGGTCAAAATCCACCCCCGGCAGCAGGCTGCCCATGAAGCTGATGCCAAAGTCGGATTCGCCTGACACCACACTGGCCAGCACCTGGCTGGCGGCCTCATCGATGACACGGATGCGAATCAGCGGAAAACGTTCGGAAAACGAGCCCACCACAGATGGCAGGAAGTGGATGGCCGCAGACGGGACACATGCGACCGTGACATGCCCGCTGCGGCTGGCGGCGATGTCCGAAATCCCCAGCATCGCAGACTCCAGATCATCCAGGGCGGCGCGCGCGCGCTCCAGAAAAACCCGCCCCAGCGGCGTCAACTCAACATCACGCGTGGTGCGGTTGAACAGGCGCGCGCCCAGGATGGTTTCCAGCTTCTCGATGCGACGGCTCAAGGCTGGCGCTGAAAGGTGGATATGGTCGGCGCCGGCGCGAAAGCTGCCACGTTCAGCCACGGCCACAAAGCCCTGGAGTTGCTGCAAGTCAAAATTAATGCGCGCCATGCATCAATATTATCAAAAGTTGCAATTTACAGAAGCAAGTCCAGCCTCGATGATCCCGTCACCCGCAAAACACCGAGGTAAACCATGTTGCCCAACACCCGCTCCCTGCCACTGGCCATGTCCCTGGCGGCTGGCCTGCTTTTGACACTGGCCAATGCCGCCAAGGCCCAGGTCTGGCCCGAAAAATCTATCACCATCGTGGTGCCGACCGCCGCCGGCGGCGCCAACGACGCCATGGCGCGTGTCATTGGTCAGGGCCTGTCAACGGCTCTCAAGCAGGCCGTTATTGTTGAAAACAAGGCGGGTGCCAATGGCTCCATTGCTGCCGAGGCAGTGGCCAAGGCAGCGCCCGACGGCTACACCCTGATGCTGGGTTACATCGCGACGCATGCCATGAACCCGGCGCTGCAAAAACTGCGCTACGACCCGATCAAAGATTTTGAACCGGTCGGGCTGGTCGGTTACTCGCCCGTCCTGATGGTCGTCAATCCCGGCGTGAAAGCCACCACAGCCGGGGAACTGGTGACGCAGTTGAAGGCCGCTCCCGACAAATACAGTTACGCCTCCGCTGGCAACGGCACCGCTCCCCATTTCGCAGCCGAGATGTTCAAGCAGTCCACCGGGACCCATCTGCTGCATGTGCCTTACAAGGGTTCAGCGCCGGCCATCACTGACACGATTGGCGGCCAGACGCAGGTGATGTTCCCCAGCCTTTTCACAGCCATTCCCTACGTGAAGGCAGGCAAGCTGAGGGCGATTGGTGTCGCCGGCAACAAGCGCTCGGCCCTGATGGCTGACTTGCCAACCCTTGCAGAGCAGGGTGTCGCCAATGTGGATGTTTCCCAGTGGTACGCCATCTTTGCACCGGCCAAGACACCCAAAGCGGTCATCGACCGGCTCAACAAAGCATTGAATGCCGTGCTGACCGATAAGGCCGTTGAAAAACGCCTGGAAGACCATGGCGCGGATGTCGAGACCAGCACACCCGAACAACTGCGCAGCTTAGTCCAGCAGGAACAGCTCAAATGGAAAAAAGTTGTCGAACTTGGCAAACTGAAAGCGGATTGAAATTCGACGACCCAACCCGTTTGCGGCAGACAACGGATGAAACCCGGGTTTGTGCGATATTTGCCCTGAACACCTACTTGGAACCACCATGGATCTGACAAACTGGATTGGCCGCAGCGAGACCCTTTATGACGTGGCGGTTGCCACGCCCTACGCGGCCTTGTCGGCCACGCTTGACTGGCCGGGAAGCTCGGGCACGCGCCCTGT
>JANMMR010000099.1:0-9860 GCA_031373455.1 Rhodoferax sp. | reverse complement strand
CGACGGCACCAGTGGGCTCGTGCGGGCGTACTGCATCCCGTCATTGCCTACTCCACCGAATTCATTGATATCTGGTTTGCCAAAGACCTGCACTTGGGCGCGCGCCATCTGGACGAGGCCGAGTTTTTGGAAGTGTTTAGCGCCACACCTGCCGAACTGCTGCAATGGTGTTTAGAGGGCAAAGTGACTGACGCCAAAACGCTGATCGGCGCGTTGTGGCTGCAAAACGTATTGAGTGACGCATGGGTGCTGGACTGGCAGACCGCGCCATGAAAGTGCTGGATTTGGAGTGCGGCAATGGCCATATCTTTGAAGGCTGGTTTGCATCCTTAGATGCTTACGCCGACCAATGCGCCCGGGCTTTGGTGGAATGTCCCGCATGCGGCGATGCACACATCACCAGGAAGCTCAGTGCGCCGCGTTTGAATTTGGGTGCGGTGCGCAAAGAGGAGTCTGCGGAGTTGACGCCAGTAGTTCCAGCGGCCAGTGCACCGCAGAGCGCTACGGTTGCCTGGATGGAGATGGCGCGCCAAGTCATCGCCAATACCGATGATGTGGGAAGCCAGTTTGCCCAAGAGGCGCGCCGCATTCACTATGGTGAGGCGGACGCACGAGGCATTCGGGGAACCAGCAGCCCAGATGAAACGCTGGAGCTGCTGGATGAAGGCATCGCCGTGATGCCGCTCATACTGCCAGAGGCCTTAAAAGGCCCGCTGCAATAGCGCCCCCACGCTCCGCCACTGCGTGGGTCGCTGCCCCCCAAGGGGGCTAATTTTCCTCGGGGCGGCCCTTCGGAAAATTGTTGCCCCTACGCTCCACCGCTTTGCTTCGCTTCGCCTTGGGCTCGTGTCTGCTGGGCTGGCGCTGCTGGCCGCCTGCGGGAACACGCCGTTGGCGCCGGACTGGCAGGTCAATTCCCTGGGCGCATCCAAAGGGTTCACCAGCGCTTATCTGGCGGGCGACAGCAAGGTGGCTGATTTTGAATTCGCCCGCACGCGCGACCAAGTGGCCGCCACCGGGCGGGCGGACCTGGTGGGGCGTGTCGAACTGGTGCGTTGTGCCGTCAAGGTGGCGAGCCTCGATCTGGATGGCTGCGCGCAGACGCAGATGGCCGCGCCCGACCTGGCCGCGCCCGAACGCGCTTACGCGGCTTACCTGGGCGGCGCGGCGCTGGATGGCGCGCAAGTGGCGCTGCTGCCCGAAGCCCATCGGCCCGTCTTCTCCTCGCGTGACGACGGCGCCCGCGTCGCCACCTTGAGCGCCATGGCCGACCCGCTGGCGCGCCTGATCGGCGCCGGTGTGGTGTTCCGACAGGGGCAGTTGCCGCCTGCCGGGGTGGCGGTGGCGGTGAACACAGCGTCTGAGCAGGGCTGGCGCCGCCCGCTGCTGGCCTGGCTTGGCGTGCAATTGAAACTGGCCGATGCGGCCGGTGACGCCGACGCCAAAGCCCGCATCCAGCGGCGTATTGACCTGGCCTCAAAGGCAGTACCTGGCGAACTTGGCAAACCCTGAATCGGGTCAAAATCTATGCTATTAATTATATAGCATACTATCCATATAAACCGTGACTTGATAGTTGATTTTTTCAATAAATCGGACCGAGGGCCGTTTTGACGTCAATCGTACCCATAATGGGTATGACTGGATCTTCAAACCGTGTTCTTTGGGATTTTTATGACTTTTGGCGACCCAAGCCACGAGAAATTGTAATTTATTGCTATATTAAATATAGCAATTGCTTGAGTTTTGTTGCTGGGCCTTTATTGTGCCCAAAGCTCTGAACTGGCGCGATGGTTCAGACTTCGTTCGAGTCCGCCAACGGCGACGCCGACAGCATCCAGACTGCCGCCGGTGCCGCCAAACTGGCGCCGGCCGTCCAGTTCAATTTCGTATTTCCCTGGCGCCCCCAACACGTCAGGCAGCCGCCCGTCCGACAATGCGCGCAAAAGCGGGATAGGGTCGAATTCGAACTTAACAACGTGTGACGTGCCGCTGCTAAGGCTGCCAACTGCGGCGATTTCGTATTCAAGGATTTTGGCCAGATGCGGCACCGGCAATTTCAGGTCGGCCATGTAGCCCGAAAAGGCAAGCGCTTCGTCAGAGGCGAACGGCTCTGGTGGAAACTTCAGCCAAAAATCCTTCATCACTAAGGTGAAGTTGTCGATGCCGAGGGACAACATCAGCAGGTTTGAGGTGAGCCGCAAAAGGCCGACCAGCATAGAACCCCTGAATTCGTGGATCAGTCCGCGCACCAGCGCAACGGCAGGATCACGTGCCAGTTGCTGGCCGAAATCCGTGTCCGGGATTCGGCCAACCACGAGCGCGCCCAAGGCACTTTCCCAATCGTCACAAGCTGGCTGCGCCTTGGCCTGTGCGCCTGGAAACCGGCGGTTGCGTGCGGAGCGTGGGGGTCCGTCTTGCGAAGTGCCACGCATGTCCCAGAATTCGCGCATTTGCTCTAGTTGTGAAGAGTCAAGAGGTTGTTTCTTGACCGACTGAGACGAGTTCTGGGAGCTTCAATTCAACGGCCTGCGCCAAATTCGGCAAGGTTCATTTTCTTGTCGATGGTCAGGGTCCTGATGGTGTTGCGGAAAAGAACGTCAAAACCCGACGTACATGGCAAGCAGCCGAGCTTGCCAAACGCCAATCCTGCGGCGCCCCTGAGCTGCTCAATGTCATTGAAAACTGACCCTGGCATTGCCAACCCAACCACGGGCAACACTCGAATCGGGACGGGATCCTGCGGGATAACGCCCTTTTTTGCATCGACGAGATAGTCCTTTTGCCGTTGGAACAGGCAATCAACCCCAGAAAAGCATTTGGGACAGCCAAGTTTCTCGGCAATGCCTGCCAATGCGCCTGCGAAGCCCTTGGGGTTGAGCGCCAGCTCTGCGGGAAAGGTGAATCGGATTGCGCCGGAATGATGGTCCATGATTTCCTCCTGAATGTGTTGAAAAAATAGGCTGAAATGTGCAGCCTGGATGCCAACAGCCCAGCCTGCGGAGCGAGCCGAATCCCATCCCCCGGCGAAGTCAACAGACCGTTACGCAGGAACTCTGGGTTTACAAAAATCCCTCATTCAAATGAGGGATGGATCTGCCCCGTCCAGCCGCAAAGAGCGGACGGGAGAGGTTTGATTGGCGGCGTCAATATTTGACAAAGCTTGTTCCGCGACACGCCCGGCCGCTTGTTTCAAAAGCCGCGCCACCATGAAACCTGCCGCCTGGGTGAGGTGGGCGCGCACCTGGGCTTCAGCGCGGTCGCCGTCGCCTTCGATGATGGCGTCAAGGATGTCGGCGTGTTGGCTCCAGATGTCGCGGGGCTGCTCGTCCTGGATCAACACCTCCCCCATGACGCGCTGGGTGTAAGTCAGGTAAGTAGCCAGCGCCGGGGCTACCAGCGGGTTGCCCGAGAGGTCATAGATGAACTCGTGAAACCGGATATCGGCCTTGATCATCTGCGGCACCGAGCCGCGCGCCACCGCCTCGCGGCCGGCCTCGATCAGTGCCGGGCCAAGCCTGGCGGCGCGCCCGGCGTTGTGTTCGGCGGCGCGCCGGCAAGCCAGCCCTTCGATCGCCGCACGCACGTCGTACATGTGCCGCACATGGTCCGGATCCAGTGGCGCCACCGTCAGTCGGCGCCCGGGCGCATCGTGCAGCACACCTTGGCTGAGCAGCAAACTCAGCGCCTGCTGCACCGGTTGACGCGACACGCCCAGTGCCAGCGCCAATTGCTCCTGGACCAGGCGGTCGCCCGAGGCCAGCCGGCCCGATGTGATCTCGGCCAGGATGGCTTCGTGCACCTGCTCGACGAGATTGGGCAGGGCGGACAGCGCCTTCATGGTGTCACTTTCGGTCGAAGAAATCGGGAATACTGCAACCGGTCAGTTTAACGGGGTGGCTCATGATGGCCTTCATGGCGGTTCAGGCTTTGCGCCACTTTTGTTCGGCCTCGTCCCAGGCGCCCAAGGCCTGCAGGTCAGGCACCCAGGCCAGGCCAGACTTGGCGTCGGACGACGCGGCCTCGGGCGTGACCAATACATCCAGCAGCGCAGGTCCCCCCGCACGAACGGCAGCCAGCGCCCGTTCGATGGCGCCCTGGAGCTCGTCGGCGCGCTCCACCCGCTCGGCATGCAGGCCAAAGGCGCGCGCCATCGCCGCGTGGTCGGCGAACTGCAGGCGCGTGCCCACCACCTGGCCATGGGTTTCCTGCTGGTCGCGCACCTCAATCGCCCAGCTGCCGTTGTTGGCCACAACAATCAACACCGGCGCCTTGTGGCGCGCGGCCGTATCAATCTCCATCGCGTTGAAGCCAAATGCGCCGTCGCCGGTGGCCACCACCACGGTGCGCCCCGGGCAGGCCAGGCTGGCCGCCACACCGAAAGGCGTGCCGATGCCGATGCAGCCCAGCGAACCCGGGTCGAGGTAACTGGTGGCTGGCAGGCCCACGCGGGCGAAGCTCAAGAAATCGCCACCGTCCGCCACCAGGATCGCGTCGCGCGGAAGGGCGTCGCGCAGTGCCGCCAGCAGCCGGTTGGGGTGCATCAGGCCGTCGCTGCCGGGCGCGGCCTGGGCCATCGACGTGGCCAGCTTGTCAGCCCGTGCCTCGTGTTTGGCGCGGGTGCTGCGCGCCCATTCGATGTCGGTGGCGGGGGCACGATCACCAGCGCGCGCGAGGATCGCTTCGAGCGCTGCAACCGGGCGGGCGTAAATCTCCGCTGCGCCGCGCCGGTTGTCGCGCAACTCGGCGGCGCAGTCGGCAATGCGCACGAACTTGGCTGAGCCAAAGACGGCCGGCGAGCCGTAGGCGAGCTGGAAGTCGAGCCGCCGGCCGACGGTGACCACCACGTCGGCCTCGCTCATCACCGAGCCGCGCATCGCCGCCACCACCGACGGATGCGTTTCGGGCACCAGGCCGCGGCTCTCACCGGTGTCCAGGTACAGCGCGTTCAGGCGCTCCAAGAGGCGCTGCAGCGGCGCCCCGGCCGCGCGAGCGCCCCGGCCCGAAATAAAGAGCGGGCGCCGTGCTGACCACAACAACGCCACCGCTTCGTCAATGGCAGCCGGGTCGGGCAGCAGCTGGCGCGGGGGCTTGGGGGTGAAAAACTCGGGCAACTGAACGGCGCGCGACACCTCGGCGCGCAGCGTGTCGACGGGGAAGTCGAGGTAAACCGGGCCTGGCTCGCCAGCGTGGCCCATGGCGCGCGACACCGCTTCGTCCAGCTCTTGCAGCGCCAGGTCAGGCTCGCGCACGGTGCGGGCGTAGCGCGTGAGCGGCCGAACGAATTCGGTGTGCGCCATGTCTTGAAGGGCGCCGCGGTTCTCCTGGGCGCGCGGCGGCGTGCCCGAGAGCACCAGCACCGGCGCCTTGGCCACGTGGGCGTTGGCGATGCCGGTCATCGCGTTGGTCACCCCCGGCCCTGCCGTGACCAGCGCCACACCCAGGCCGCCGGTGAGCTCGGCATGGGCGTGCGCCATGTAGACGGCGGCACGTTCATCACGCACATCAATGATGCGGATGCCCTCACCGTGCAGGCGCATCCAGATCGGCATGATGTGGCCGCCGCACAGCCCGAACACGCGGTCGACACCGCGCGCCTTGAGGAAACGCGCCACAAGGGCGGCTGTGCAATTGTCGGAAACGGTCGGGTTGCTCATGGTGCTTCTCGTGCTGATGGTGTTGAGGAGGGTGTTGTGGGGCAGGTTTTGAATCGAACTGAATTCGCACCGTATAATTGTATTCTGAATTCAGAGTTCCGATTTTTACCCTGATTTTCCCTTCAAGGAGCCTTTTCATGAACCATCTGCTCACGGTGGCCGACGCTGTGGCGACGCACGCGCGCCTGCAGCCCCACAAGATCGGCGCACGCGACTCGCACCGCGCTTTGAGCTTTGCCCAGTGGCATGAACGCGCCAACCGGCTGGCCAACGGTTTGCTCGCGCGGGGCCTGGTCAAAGGCGACCGTGTGGCGCTGCTGGCCTACAACTGCGTCGAATGGATGGAGATTTACGTGGCGCTGGCTCGGGCTGGCCTGGTGGCGGTGCCGATCAACTTCCGGCTCACGGCGCCGGAAATTGCCTACATCGCCGCCCACAGCGAAGCGCGCGCCTTCATCGTGCAAGCGGAGCTGCAAGAGCGTGTCGATGTGATCCGTGGCGAATTGGCCATGGCGCCAGAGGCCTTCATCGGCATCGGCGCGCCGCTTGCCAAGGGCTGGCAAGACTACGAGCTGCTGATCGCGGCTGCCGGGAGCCACAGCCCCGCCGTGGCCGTGCGGCCGGCTGACCCGTGCGCCTTGATGTACACCTCGGGCACCACCGGCCGGCCCAAGGGCGCCATCCGCAGCCACGAGGGCAACACCTTGATCGCGCTGGCCACGGCCGTGGAAATGGGTTTCACGCGGCAAGACACCGCCCTCCTGGTGATGCCGATGTGCCATGCCAATTCGCTCTACTTCAGCCACACCTTCACGCACCTGGGCGCGACTTGCGTGATCGACGACAGCAAAAGTTTCGACCCCGAGGCCTTGCTGGCGACCCTGGCGGGTGAAAAAGTCACCTTCACCTCACTGGTGCCCACCCACTACATCATGATTTTGGGGCTGCCCGAAGCCGTCAAGGCGAAATACGACGTGGCGGCGGTGGAGAAACTGATGGTTTCTTCTGCCCCGGCGCGCAAAGACACCAAACTGGCCATCCTCGCGCATTTCCAAAACAGCCGCCTTTACGAGCTCTATGGCTCTACCGAGGCCGGCTGGGTGACGCTGCTGCGGCCCGAAGAGCAGATCGACAAATTGGGCTCGGTGGGCCGCGAATGGGCCGGTTCTGGCGCCATTCGCCTCCTGGACGCCGAGGGGCGCGAAGTGCCCGATGGCGAGGTGGGCGAGTTGCACTCGCGCACGCCGTATGTGTTCGATGGCTACTGGAAAAATCCGGAGAAAACCGCTGAATGCTTCCGGGGCGACTGGTGTTCGGTGGGCGACATGGCACGGCGCGACGCCGACGGCTACATCACCCTGGTGGACCGCAAGAGCAACATGATCATCAGCGGCGGAGAAAACATCTACCCCTCGGAGGTGGAGAGTATTCTGGGCGCACACCCGACCATCAAGGACGTGGCCGTTGTCGGCGTGCCACACGAGAAGTGGGGCGAGTCGGTCCAGGCGGTGGTGGTGCTGCACGCCGGGCAGCAGGTCAGCCAGACCGAGTTGCTGGACTGGTGCCGCAGCCGCATGGCCGGCTTCAAACGGCCCCAGGCGGTCACCTTCATGGCCGACGCCGACATGCCGCGCACGGCCACCGGCAAAATCCTGCACCGCGTGTTGCGGGACCAGATGGCTGCGCGGGTTGCGGCCTAGTGCATAAAGCGGTTTTTGAGGCCACCACCACCCATTCCATACCCAACTTTACCCATCTAAAACCAATTTCATACCCATTTTGGGTATGACCGGGCATTTTCACCATCCATTCCAGCTTTTTCATGCCTTTTTAGCCATTTAAGTCACGTGAAATGGTCATTTATTGCTATTATTACTATAGCAATTGTCCAGCTTTCATTTCGTGGTGGATAGGCCGCCCAACATCCGCGCTGACACCCTGCAGGTGTTACAAATTGGCGTTTTCCCTTGAAAGCGGCCGAAAAGGCCTTATCATTAGCACTCGTAGAAGTTGAGTGCTAACAGCACCCTTTCTCAATTTAACGGGCGCGAGCTTCCGGTTCGCGCCCTTGTTTGTTCAACCCCGTTTCACATTCAGGAGAACCCATGAAACTTCGCCCCCTCGCAGACCGCGTGATCGTCAAACGCGTCGAAAACGAAACCAAAACCGCCTCTGGCATCGTCATTCCCGATTCGGCCGCTGAAAAGCCCGATCAAGGTGAAGTGCTGGCCGTGGGCCCTGGCAAAAAGAACGACAAGGGCGACCTGTTGCCTATGAACGTCAAGGTCGGTGACCGCGTTTTGTTCGGCAAATACAGCGGCCAGACCGTCAAGGTCGATGGCGACGAGCTCCTCGTCATGAAAGAAGACGACCTTTTCGCCGTGGTCGAGAAGTAATTCTCCCCAAAAACCCTTTAATCAATTGAATCTGGAGTCCTAAATGGCAGCAAAAGACGTAATTTTCGGCGGCGAAGCCCGCGCACGCATGGTCGAGGGTGTGAACATCCTGGCCAACGCAGTCAAAGTCACCCTCGGCCCCAAAGGCCGCAACGTGGTGCTGGAGCGCTCATTTGGCGCCCCCACGGTGACCAAAGACGGCGTTTCGGTCGCCAAAGAGATCGAACTCAAAGACAAACTGCAAAACATGGGCGCGCAGATGGTCAAGGAAGTCGCTTCCAAAACCTCTGACATCGCTGGCGACGGCACCACCACCGCCACCGTGCTGGCACAAGCCATCGTGCGCGAAGGCATGAAATACGTGGCCGCCGGCATGAACCCGATGGACCTGAAGCGCGGCATCGACAAAGCCGTGACGGCCCTGGTTGAGCAGCTGAAGAAGGCGTCCAAAGCCACCACCACCAGCAAAGAAATCGCGCAAGTCGGCTCCATCTCCGCCAATAGCGACGAAACCATCGGCAAGATCATTGCTGACGCGATGGACAAAGTCGGCAAAGAAGGCGTGATCACCGTGGAAGACGGCAAGTCACTGGAAAGTGAACTCGAAGTCGTCGAAGGCATGCAGTTTGACCGCGGTTACCTGTCGCCCTACTTCATCAACAACCCAGAGAAGCAATCCGCCATCCTGGAAAACCCGTTTGTGCTGCTGTACGACAAAAAGATCAGCAACATCCGCGACCTGCTGCCCACGCTGGAGCAAGTTGCCAAGTCGGGCCGTCCGCTGCTGATCGTCGCTGAAGACATCGAAGGCGAAGCCCTCGCTACTTTGGTTGTGAACACGATTCGCGGCATCTTGAAAGTTGTCGGCGTCAAGGCGCCTGGTTTCGGCGACCGCCGCAAAGCCATGCTCGAAGACATCGCCATCCTCACGGGCGGCAAAGTCATCGCTGAAGAAGTTGGCCTCACGCTCGAAAAAGTCACCTTGGCAGACCTCGGCTCGGCCAAACGCGTCGAAGTGAGCAAGGAAAACACCATCATCATCGACGGCGCTGGCGCTGCGGCTGACATTGAAGCCCGTGTGAAACAAGTGCGCGTGCAGATCGAAGAAGCCACCAGCGACTACGACAAAGAGAAATTGCAAGAGCGCGTGGCCAAGTTGGCTGGCGGTGTTGCCGTGATCAAGGTCGGCGCTGCCACCGAAGTCGAGATGAAAGAGAAAAAAGCCCGCGTGGAAGACGCCCTGCACGCGACCCGCGCTGCCGTGGAAGAAGGCATTGTGGCTGGCGGCGGCGTTGCGTACCTGCGCGCCAAACAAGCTGTCGGCACCTTGAAAGGCGACAACGCCGACCAAGACGCCGGCATCAAGCTGGTGATGCGCGCCATTGAAGCGCCCCTGCGCGAGATCGTGTACAACGCCGGTGGCGAGGCCTCGGTGGTCGTCAACGCGGTCATGAACGGCAAAGGCAACTACGGCTTCAACGCTGCCAACGACACTTATGGCGACATGATCGAAATGGGCATCCTGGACCCGACCAAAGTGACCCGCACCGCGCTGCAAAACGCTGCGTCTGTGGCGTCCCTGATGTTGACTACCGAAGCCATGGTGGCCGAGGCTCCGAAAGAAGAGTCTGGCGCCGGCGGCATGGGTGGCATGGGTGGGGGCATGGGAGGAATGGGCGGCATGGGCGACATGGGCATGTAATCGGCTTGCGAAACGACTCCCTGGCGTCGTTGCGAAACCTTGCCGTGCCTTAGGCACTGTCTGCGGTTTCGCGCCTAGCCAGCGAGCCGTTGCGCAACCCGATCC
>JANMMR010000008.1:0-6522 GCA_031373455.1 Rhodoferax sp. | reverse complement strand
CGCCGGTGAAGCTGCCCGGCGCCGAGCCATTGGCCCGTGCCAGCATGCGTTTGCCGACTTCCTGCGCGACAAAAAACGCGCCTTTCACATTGGTGTTGAAGATGAAGTCGTAGTCGGCCTCGGCCACGTCCTGCAGGCGCTGCGTGGTGCTCACGCCCGAGTTGTTGACGAGGATATCGATCGAGCCCACTTCAGTCTCGGCGCGCGCCACGGCGGCTTTGATCGAGGCATGGTCTGTCACGTCCAGCCCGACCACATGGGCCGAACCGCCCTGGCCTTCAATTTGGGACCGCAATTCCTTGAGTTTGTCCACGCGCCGGCTGGCCAGCACCACCGCCGCGCCAGCACTGGCCAACGTGCGGGCAAACTGCGCGCCCAGGCCACCTGAAGCGCCGGTGATGAAGGCCACGCGGCCGGAGAGATCGATGCTGTATGCCATTTAGGGTGCCTCTACAAAAGAAAACGTCAGCGGCTATTGTGGCATTGCAGGACCGCTGCACAGAATAAAATCGGCACCGTAAACTCGGAATGTCTGATCTTGCGATCCCCCTTGAAAACCAAATGAGAACCCCATGACCCACGAAGAAATTTTGGCCCAATACGGTCCGCGCGAAGCCATGGAATACGACGTGGTGGTGATCGGTGGCGGCCCGGGCGGCCTGAGCACGGCGATTCGCCTCAAACAGCTCGCCGCCGAAGCCGGAAAAGAGATTTCGGTGGTGGTGCTCGAAAAGGGCTCGGAGCCAGGCGCTCATATCCTCTCGGGCGCCATCATGGATCCGATCGCGCTCAACGAGCTGTTCCCCAACTGGAAGGAACTTGGCGCGCCGCTGAACCAGCCAGTCACTGACGATGCCATGATGTTCCTGGGTGAAAAAAGCGCCCTCAGAACGCCCAACTTCTTCCTGCCGGAGTGTTTCCAGAACCACGGCAACTACATCATCAGCCTGGGTGATTTCACCCGCTGGCTGGCCGGCCAGGCTGAGGCGCTGGGGGTTGAGATATTCCCGGGTTTTGCAGCGGCTGAAGTGCTTTATAACTTCGACGGATCGGTGAAGGGCGTGGCCACCGGCAACATGGGCGTGGGCAAAGACGGTGAACCCGGCGAGAACTTCCAGATCGGCATGGAACTCCTGGGCAAATACACCGTGTTTGCCGAAGGCGCGCGTGGGCATCTGGGCAAGCAGCTCATTGCACGCTTCAGGCTCGATGAGGGCAAAGACCCGCAAACCTATGGTCTGGGAATCAAGGAGTTGTGGGAGATCGACCCCAAGCGCCACCAGCCGGGTTTTGTCATGCACACCGCTGGCTGGCCGATGGACAACAACACCTATGGCGGCGCCTTTCTCTACCACCTCGACGGCAACAAGATCGCGCTGGGTTTCATCACCGGGCTGGACTACAGCAACCCCTATTTGAGCCCGTTCGAGGAGTTCCAGCGCTGGAAGACGCACCCCAACATCCGCTATTATTTCGAAGGCGAAGACCACGGCTTGAAGCCGGCCAAACGCCTCGCCTACGGCGCCCGCGCCATCACTGCCGGCGGTTTGATGAGCCTGCCCAAAACCGTGTTCCCCGGCGGCGCGCTGGTAGGTTGTGATGCGGGGTACCTGAATGTGAGCCGCATCAAGGGCAGCCACGCGGCGATCAAGACCGGCATGTTGGCGGGCGAAGCTGCCTTTGAAGCGATTCAATCGGGCCGCCAGCACGACGAGCTCGCCGCCTACCCCGAAGCCTTCGAGAAAAGCTGGCTCTACACTGAGCTGAACAAATCACGCAACTTCAAGGCCTGGTTCAAAAAGGGCCTGGCGGTGGCCACGGTCATGAATGGTGTGGAGCAGTTTGCGCTCAGGGGCCACATCCCCTGGACGCTCAAACGCGATACGCCCGACCATGCCTACCTCAAGCCCGCGGCCCAGTGCAAGCCCATCATCTACCCCAAACCTGACGGCAAACTCACCTTTGACCGCCTCTCCAGCGTGTTCATCAGCAACACCAACCACGAAGAGCAGCAGCCGGCGCATTTGACCTTGAAAGACAACAAGGTGCCGGTGAGCATCAACCTGCTCAAGTTCGCCGGGCCCGAGGCGCGCTATTGCCCGGCCGGCGTTTACGAGTTCGTGCGCGACGAGAAAGACCAGGACCGCCTGCAGATCAACGCGCAAAACTGCGTGCACTGCAAAACCTGCGACATCAAGGACCCGACGCAAAACATCGTGTGGGTTACGCCTGAGGGGGGCGGCGGACCGAATTACGCGGGCATGTAGGCGGCGGGACCGGAAAAGTTACGGCCTTCTCGTGGCTGCGGCTCCGTCAAATTCTGTGGACGCACCAAGGTCGATGGCTCAATTGCGCCGACGGCCAACAAAGCTGCGGATTTGACGGCAACTACGGGGGCTGAATCCCAGTCCCCGCGACGGGCTCTGAGCTCCATCAAACACGCTCGCAACAATGCCATGATGTCAATTCCCTTGAGCTGAAAATGCCGCTCAGAACATGTCAGGTGACATGTTGTTGACAGTGCGGCCTGAACCGATGACTGCTGCCGCCAGCGCGTCTGCCTGCAGCAAAATCGCTTCCGCATAAAAGCGGGCTGTTGCCAGCTTGGCCCCGTAGAAACGTTGGTCCGTCTCTTTTTTGTCCAGCGCCACCATCATGGCGCGGGCCATTTGCCAGCCACACAAAACGATGCCGGCCAGCTTGAGGTAATTCGCAGCACCGGCGTAAACCGCCTTGGTGTTGGTTTTGGCGTTGGCCACCACGTAGTCAACCGTGGATTCGAGTGCATGACGGCCAGCTTCCAGGGCCTGGTGCATCACAGCGCATTCCTCCTTGCCATGTGCCGCAAGGTCCTGCTCGGTCACGGCAATCTGTGCACAGAGGGCCTTGGCCACTGCGCCCCCGTCACGCACTGTTTTCCGGCCCACCAAATCGTTGGCCTGGATGGCAGTGGTGCCCTCGTAAATCGTCAAAATCCTCGCATCCCGAAAATACTGCGCCGCGCCGGTTTCTTCGATGTAACCCATGCCGCCATGCACTTGCACGCCGAGGCTGGCGACTTCAATTGACATCTCGGTGGCAAAGCCTTTGACCACGGGCACCAGGTAGTCATAGACAGCCTGGTTCTCTTTGCGGGTTGCCACATCGGGCGACGCGTGCGCGGCATCGCTGGCGGCGGCTGCCACATACGCGAGCGCCCTGGCCCCTTCCGTGTATGCGCGCATGGTCAGCAACATGCGTTTCACATCCGGGTGCTGGATGATGGCCACCGGGCCATCAGAGCCCGCCAGATCCCGGCTTTGCGTGCGCTCCTTCGCAAAAGTCACGGCCTTCTGATAAGCCCGGTCCGAAATCGCCACGCCTTGCATGCCAACCGCAAAGCGGGCAGCGTTCATCATGATGAACATGTATTCGAGGCCACGATTTTCCTCGCCTACCAGATAACCTTCGGCGCCGCCATGATCGCCAAACTGCAATACTGCCGTGGGTGAGGCCTTGATACCCAATTTGTGTTCAATCGACACACACCAAACGTCATTGCGGGCTCCCAAAGAGCCGGTGTCATTGACAAGAAATTTCGGCACCACAAACAACGAGATGCCCTTCACGCCTTCGGGCGCACCCGCCACCCGGGCGAGCACCAGGTGCACAATGTTTTCCGCCATGTCGTGCTCGCCGTAGGTGATGAATATTTTGGTACCAAAAACCTTGTATGTGCCACCTGGCTGCGGCTCGGCTCGGGTGCGCACTGCCGCGAGGTCAGAGCCGGCTTGCGGCTCAGTGAGGTTCATCGTCCCAGTCCACTGACCTGAAATCAACTTCGGCGCAAACTTCTGGCGCAACGCAGGGCTTGCCGCCGTCAACAACGCCTCTATTGCGCCATCGCTCAACATCGGGCACAGGGCAAACGACATGTTGGCGGCGTGCAGCATCTCCGTGCACCCAGTGGCCACCAGCTTGGGGAAACCTTGGCCTCCAAATTCGGTCGGATGAGCCACGCCCTGCCAGCCACCTTGGACAAACTGCGCGAACGCATCTTTGAATCCTGGTGTGGTGGTGACCGCACCACCCTGCCAGGTAGACGGGTTTTTGTCGCCTTCCCAATTCAATGGTGCCAACACGCCTTCGCAAAACTTGGCAGACTCTTCCAGCACGGCCTGGGCAGTCTCAATGCCGTAGTCCTCAAAACCCGGAAGTTCGGTCACTTTGTGCAGGCCGGCCAGCTCCTCCATGACGAACAACATGTCTTTGACGGGGGCGTGGTAACTCATGGAACGCTCCTGCTGGTGGAATCGTTCATGGGTGCGCAACAACTTTGTTCGATGCCGCTTTGTTGAACAGCGCGCCAATTTCGCCCACCAAACCACGGCGGAACAGCAGCACACACACCACAAAGATCGAGCCCATGATTACCGCAACCCAGGAGCCGACTTTGTCCGCCAGAATGTTCTCCAGGCCGACGATGGTCACAGCGCCTGCGACCGGACCGAGAATGGTGCCCAGGCCACCCAGCAAAGTCATCAGGATGACGTCACCCGAGGTATGCCAATGCACGTCGCCCAGAGAAGCCAACTGGAACACCAGCGACTTGGTGGCACCCGCCAAGCCGGTGAGCGCGGCAGAGATCACAAAGGCCAGTAGCTTGAATCGGTTCACGTCGTAACCCAGCGAGATGGCTCTGGGTTCGTTGTCCCGGATGGCTTTCAGAATCTGGCCAAAGGGTGAATGGATGGTGCGGTAAATCAACCAGAAACCACCCAAAAACACCGCGAACACAAAGAAATACATGGTGATGTTGTCGGTCAGATCAACCACGCCGAACAGCTTGCCGCGCGGAATGCCCTGCATGCCGTCTTCACCCCCCGTGAACTTCATCTGCAGGGCCAGGAAGAAGATGATCTGTGCCAGTCCCAGCGTGATCATCGCAAAATAAATGCCGGCACGGCGGATGGCGATCAAACCGAACATGGCCCCCAATGCCCCGCCAAAAGCGGCACCGGCCAGCAAACCCAACTCGGGTGTGAGCCCCATGTCGCGGCACAGGTAACCCGTGATGTAAGCGGAACCACCAAAAAATGCGGCGTGGCCAAACGACAGCAAACCTGCAAAACCCAAGAGCAGGTTAAAGGCGCAGGCAAACAGCGCAAAACACAGAAGCTTCATCAACAAAGTGGGGTAAAAAACAAATGGCGCGATGGATCCCACCACAACCAGGGCGGCAAACATCCAGACTGCGCGGTTTTGACCACCAGGGGAAATTGCAGATTTCATGAAGGGTCCGATTGTGAGAGTTGGGTGTGAATGGCAGATGTGAAAGTTTGCTGTGTCAGCTAAGCTTGCTTGCCGAACAGGCCGGCTGGTTTGACAAGCAGCACCAGAACCATGATCAGGAAGATCACCACCGCAGAGGCTTCCGGGTAAACCACTTTGGTCAACCCTTCGATCACGCCAAGGCCCAGACCGGTCAGGATTGAACCCAAAATGGAGCCCATGCCACCGATGACGACGACGGCGAACACGATGATGATGAGGTTGGAACCCATAACCGGGTTCACCTGAACAATCGGCGCAGCCAAAACACCGGCAAATGCAGCCAGCGCCGCACCGGCCGCATAGGTAGCCGTGATCAGCACCGGCACGTTGATACCCAGTGCCTGCACCAGGTCTGGCCGTTGGGTTGCAGCACGGAGCGTCGCACCCAGCGGTGTGCGCTCAATCACATACCAGGCCGTCAGGCAGACCGCCAGCGAAGCCACCACCACCCAGGCGCGGTAGATGGGCAGGAACATGAAGCCGAGATTCATGCCGCCCTGCAGCAACTCAGGCACTTCGTAGGATTCGCCGGAAACGCCAAAGAAATTCTTGAAGACACCTTCGGCAATCAGAGCCAGACCGAAGGTCAGCAACAGGCTGTAAAGGTGGTCCAGCTTGTAGAGGTGTTTGAGCATGGTGCGTTCAATCACGGCTGCCACCAGACCGATCACCAAAGGGGCCACCAGCAACGACACCCAGTAGTTGATCCCAAGCTGCGTCAGGCCCAGCCAGGCTATGAAAGCCCCCACCATGTACTGCGCCCCGTGGGCAAAATTGATGATGTTGAGCAGGCCAAAAATAATGGCCAGCCCCAGGCTCAAAACGGAGTAAAACGAGCCGTTGATCAGGCCCAGCAGCAACTGGCCGAAAAACGCCTGTGACGAGATGCCGAATATTTCCATGGCGTAAACCTCTTTTTGCCCAGGCGATCAAAGCGCTCTGGGGCAAGCTAAAGATGAAACTCCAGGGTCACGAAGGACCCTCGGAGTGGCAGCAAATGCCGCTTACTTCTTGATCAAGCCGCAACGTGACGCCGACAGCGGCTGGAATGCCTCAGCTGCGGGGATAGTGGCTTTCACGTTGTAGTAGTCCCACGGTGTTTTTGATTCGCCGGGCTTCTTCACCTGCAGCAGGTACATGTCATGGATCATGCGGCCGTCTTCGCGAATCTTGCCGTTCTTGGCGAAGAAGTCATTCACCGGCGTCTTC
>JANMMR010000007.1:0-14340 GCA_031373455.1 Rhodoferax sp. | reverse complement strand
GGGCGGTTTTCATCTCCAATCCGCGGGTTTGCGAATTGGGCGCATGACCCCAGTAGAACAAACCGCGCAGGTTGCTTTCCTGGTCGATGAGCTCGTTTTTCTCCAGCACGCCGTCCACCCAGCGCGACACTGTCATGCCCGGCTTGGTCATCATGCCAGGAGCGTAACGGCCCTTCATCCACTCAAAGTCAACACCCCAGTTGTTGGCGTAATGGCGAAAAGCGCCTTCGGCGATGCCGTAGTAACCAGGCAAGGAATCCGGGTTGCAGCCGATGTCGGTGATGCCTTGCACGTTGTCGTGCCCGCGGAAGATGTTGGCGCCACCACCGCTCTTGCCGATGTTGCCCAATGCGAGTTGCAGCAAACAGGAAGCACGCACCATGGCATTGCCGATGGTGTGCTGCGTATGGCCCACGCACCACACCAGCGTGCTGGGGCGGTTTTCGGCCATGGTCTTGGCCACGTTGAAGCAGGTGGCTTCATCGACGCCACAGGCCTCCAGCACTTTATCGGGTGTCCATTTGGCCAACACGTCGTCGCGCACTTTTTCCATGCCCCAGACGCGATCGTTGATGTATTTTTTGTCTTCCCAGCCGTTCTTGAAGACGTGCCACAACACACCGAACAAAAACGGTATGTCGGACCCGGAGCGAATACGGACGTATTGGTCCGCCTTGGCTGCCGTGCGGGTGAACCGGGGGTCCACCACGATCATCTTTGCGCCTTTTTCCTTCGCGTGCAACATGTGCATCACGGACACTGGATGTGCTTCGGCTGCATTCGAGCCGATGTACATCGCAGCTTTCGTGTTCTGCATATCGTTGTACGAGTTGGTCATCGCACCGTATCCCCACGTATTCGCCACACCGGCGACTGTAGTGGAGTGGCATATTCGTGCCTGATGGTCGCAGTTATTACTCCCCCACATGCTCATCCACTTGCGCAGCAGGAAGCCTTGTTCGTTGTTGTGTTTGCAGGACCCGACCACAAAGATCGAATCTGGTCCGCTGGCTTTGCGAAGCTCCAGCATCTTGGCGCCAATCTCTTCAAGCGCCTTGTCCCAGGAAATACGCTGGTACTTTCCATCCACCAGCTTCATCGGGTAGCGCAACCGGAACTCACCCCGGCTGTTGTCGCGTACCGCCGCGCCTTTGGCGCAATGCGCACCCATGTTGATGGGGGAATCAAACACAGGCTCTTGCCGCACCCAGACACCGTTCTCCACCACGGCATCGATGGCACAGCCTACCGAGCAATGCGGGCAAACGGTGCGTTTGACCTCTACTTTGGGCGCGCCTGAAGCCGCCGTATCAGCGGCCCCGGCTTTGCGCACCAAGGCGAGCTGGGAAACCGCCAAACCTGAACCCACACCCAGCCCGGAATTGCGCAAAAACCTGCGCCTGTCCATCGTCGGCATGGAGCGGGACAGACCCCGCGCCAATCCATCCACCAGTCCTCGATGCGGCGACGCCGCCCCGACTCTGGTTGACTTTCGAGTCAACAACATGATGCCTCCTGAGTGAAATTCAAATCCGCGCCGTCGCGTAGTACTGCTTGACGTGCTCGGTGAGTTGGTAGCCCGAATTCGGAGAAGAATCTGGAACAGGCGCTTCGGCCTTCATTGCAGCGCCTGCCATCGGGTTGCGACGCGCCAGTGCCATCGTGCCGGCCACTGCCGCACCAACGGCTGCTACCGAGCCAAGCCAGACGCGGCGTTTCACGCTTTCGCTTTCAGTTTTCATGCTCCAATCTCCTCAAGATTAATGCGCAAGTCACGCCCACGCCCTTCAGATACGCCCTATGTTAGCGACAGCATACACCCGCTCCCCTGTGGTTTTCCCTATGCGCTTCCGATTTTGTAGCAGTCAGAAAGAAAAACGATGATCGTCGGAACTGCCGGACACATCGACCACGGCAAAACTTCGCTGGTAAAAGCCCTCACCGGCGTTGACACAGATCGACTCAAAGAAGAGAAAGAGCGTGGTATCACGGTTGATCTCGGGTTTGCCTATTTGCCGATGGGCAGTAGCCCACCCATCGGATTTGTTGACGTGCCAGGACACGAGCGCCTGGTTCGCAACATGCTGGCCGGTGCCACGGCCATTGACCATGTTTTGTTGGTCATCGCCGCTGACGATGGCCCGATGCCCCAAACCCGCGAGCATTTGGCAATTTTGAATCTGTTGGCCTTGCAACACGGCACGGTGGCGTTGAGCAAGTGCGACCTGGTCGAACCCGCCCGCCTTGAAACCGCCCGCAGTGAAATTTCGGCGCTGCTGCGGGGAACCAGCCTGGAAAAAGCCCCGATCTTCCCGGTATCTTCATTGACTGGCGCTGGCGTACCGGAATTGAAGGCCCGTTTGCACGATGTGCAAGCCACTTCCGCGCCGCACACCTCCCGACTGGAGACAGGATTTCGCTTGTCCATCGACCGCAGTTTTTCGCTCGCTGGTGTCGGTACGGTGGTGACGGGAGGATGTTTCTCTGGCAGCGTGTCCGTGGGGGATCACCTGACACTTTCACCGAGCGGCAAAGAGGTTCGCGTGCGTGGCATTCACGCACAAAACAAGAAGTCTGAAACCGGCCAGGCGGGCCAGCGCCTTGCAATCAATCTGGCGGGTATTGAAAAAGCGGAAATCAGCCGAGGCGACTGGCTGGTGAGCGCTTCGCTTCACATGCCAACGCAACGCGTGGACGGGCGCATGCGCCTGCTGGCCAGTGAACCGGCAGATCTGGCGCAATGGACGACCGTGCATGTGCACATTGGCGCCGTAGACGTGATGGGACACGTCCTGGTGCTTGAAGGGGGTTCTGTCAAACCAGGTGCAGAAGCGTTGATCCAGCTCGAGCTGGAGCGGCCTATTGCCACTTTGTACGGCGACCGCTTCGTCCTGCGCGATGCCTCCGGGCAACGAACCGTGGGCGGCGGCGTGGTCATTGACGCGCTGGCCGCCCCTGCTAAACGCAAAAAGCCGCAACGGGTCGCCTTGTTGCGGGCGCTCGACAATCCAGATGCTTCGCTGGCATTCGCCGCCGAGTTGGCCCTGCATTTGCCCGGTGGCGTGGATGGAAATCAGTTTTTCAAACAACGCAATCTGGAAGCCGGCACCCAAGCCGCGGTTTTGAATCAGGTTTCGCACCAGATGCTGTCTTTGGGTGGCGGTGATTTTGCGTTTGACCCCGTTCGAATTCAGTCCTTCACAACTGCCACGCTGGAAACCCTCAGGCGCTTCCATGTCAAGTCACCCGACAACCCCGGGCTTGCGCGAGAGCAGTTGCATCGGCAAGTCAAAGAGCGGCCATTCGCCCCGCTGTTTGACGCTTTGCTGGAGGTACTCATCCAGAAGCTGGAAATCAAACGCAGCGGCCCCCATTACAGCCTGGTCAACCATGTGGTTGAACTTCAGGGAGCCGAGAAGCAAATCTGGGAGCGCATCAAACCGTGGCTCGATGAAGGCGGCATCCATCCGCCAAAACTGAGCGATTTGATGCTGCGTGACCGCTCGCTTCGCAAAGACCAAGTGGATCGCACTTTGCAACGCCTCGCCCGCATGGCCAAAGGACACTTGGTCGGGCAGGAATACTTCATCCAGTCCCGGTACTTTTTTGAGTTGGCGCAGAAGGCACACGATTTGGCCATGGCAGACCCCCACCAGAGGCTCAACGTGAAGGACCTGCGAGAAGCGGTGGGAACCAGCCGACACCTGTCCATGCCGCTGGTGGAGTATTTCGATCAAATCGGGTTGACACAACGGGATGAGGTTGGCCGTCATTTCCGAAGGGATCCACGCAAGGTGTTTGGCGGGTGACGCCGAGTCTGGGCTAAATCTGGGCAAGGCTCGCGCCAAGTCGGGGCCAAGCCCGGCAATAATACGAAGGTAAAGGAGGCGGATCGTTCCCCGGTGGGGCGTCCGGTCTGCAAAATCGGGTGGGGCTGCCTAGCAGTCCCTGGTGGGTTCGACTCCCATGCGCCTCCGCCATTTCGCGCTTATTTTTCGTCCTTTCACGCCAAACCCTCCATGCCCAACAGCAGCCCACGCGAACTGCCCGCTGATCGACCTGCAGCGCACCGGCCGCCGCCCGTGGACGCGTTGATGGCGCTGCCTGGTGCGCAGGCGCTGGTCAAAAAGCATGGCCGGTCGGCCACCTTGTCCGCCATCCGGAAATATCTGGAAAATTGGCGTCTGAGTCACATAAACAAGGCTCAAGAAGCTACTAAATTAGTAGCAAATGAATTCGACTCACCAGCGTGCCTCCTGCACTGCGCTGCCTGTCTCGAAGCGCAATCCAGGCCCTCGCTCAAGCCGGTGTTCAACCTCACCGGCACGGTGTTGCATACCAACCTGGGCCGCGCCGTGCTCGCGCCCGAAGCCATTGCCGCAGCGGTGGCGGCCATGCAAGGCTTTTGCAACCTCGAATTCGACCTGGATGGCAGCACGCGCGGCGACCGCGACAGCCATGTCGAAGGCCTGCTGATCGAGCTCACCGGCTGCGAAGCCGCGACCGTGGTCAACAACAACGCGGCAGCGGTGCTGCTGACGCTGGCGGCGCTTGCTCCCAAGCAGGAAGTGATCGTTTCACGCGGCGAGTTGATCGAGATCGGCGGCGCTTTCCGCATTCCCGACATCATGCGCCGCGCCGGTTGCAAGCTGGTCGAAGTGGGAGCCACCAACCGCACCCACTTGGCGGACTACGAAGCCGCCATCGGCCCCTCTACCGCGCTGGTTATGAAGGTTCACACCAGCAATTACGTCGTGCAAGGCTTCACTGCAAGCGTGTCCGCGCGGGATCTCGCGCCTCTGTGCGCAACCCATGGCATCCCCGTCGTGGAAGACTTGGGCAGCGGCACCTTGGTGGATTTGAACCAATGGGGCCTGCCGCCAGAGCCCACGCCACAACAGTCTTTGACTGCGGGGGTCGGTGTGGTGACCTTCAGCGGCGACAAACTGCTGGGCGGCCCGCAGGCTGGTTTGATTGTGGGCCGCAAAGAATTGATTGCCAAAATCAGGCGCCACCCGCTTAAACGTTCACTGCGTTGCGACAAGGCGACTTTGGCCGCCCTGGAAGCCACGCTGCGCCTTTACCGCGACCCGGAGCGCTTACCTGAGCGCCTGCCCACATTGCGCATGCTCACGCGCACGCCGGCCCAACTGCGCCCACTGGCCAAACGACTGCAACCGCTGCTGGCTGCTGCTTTGGGGCCGGATGTGGAAGTCTCCATCTTGCCGTGCAAAAGCCAAATTGGCGCCGGCTCGCTGCCTGTTGATCGGCTGGAAAGCCTGTGTTTGGCCATTGCGCCAGCTCAGCCAAAAAGCAAAGGCAGCGGCGCATTTTGCAAACGCGTGGCAGACACGCTGCGCGGCCTGCCCATTCCGGTGATTGGCCGCATTGAAGACGGCCAGGTCAAGCTGGATTTGCGCTGCCTGGACGGCGTTGAAGCGGTAAACCGCTTCGCCGAACAATTGACTCAACTCGGCACCGTGTGAGCCGCTGAATCAATCCGGATTCCGTTACTCGATCATGTCGAAACCCTGCGTTTCAACTTCGATAAACGCACGGCAAAACCCAGCCACCGCCGAATAAATCTTGGCCTTCGGGTTGGCCTCAATGCCCTCACACAACGACGCGCCAACCCAGGTTTGCACATGGGCGCGGAAAAACCGGCGTTGCTGCTCCAGATTGCACACCGACAAATCATCGCCTGCGATCAGGTACCGCATCACTTCAAACAGAAACGAGACGTGGTCTTCAGTTTCGCCTTCTGCCGCGCTGCTGGCCAGCCCCAGCGCTGCAATATCGGCCCGCAGCGCCACCAACGGACGTTCGTTCAATGCGCCTACAAGGTGGTAAGAGCCATAGGGGAAAACCTCAGCCTTGCCGGGACTGTGAAAGAGTCCTTCGAATTCAATTTTCACGGCATCCACCGTCGTTTCCCGCATGACCTGCACCAGGTCCTGCCACGGGCCTTCGAGAAACGCGCCCTTTACGGGCGCTTCTGTCACCGCAACAGAGAATTGTTGAAGCAACTCCGCATCGGGCGGGGCCAGCCACAGGCGGGCCAACAGGCCGTAAATTTCGGCGCGCTCAATTTCGGCATCTTCATCGACACCTGAATACGCCATCGGCACTGCTACGCCGCCATTCATCGCTTCTGCCATCAGATGTCCTTGATCGTCACTTCATTCGGGTTGGTATGCATATCAATTACACGGCAATCGCTGCACATGCGCAGGCGCTGCCCAGCCTCACCGGCAAAAGCCGGGTGACTGCCGATGCGGGCCACCATGGCTTCGATCGCGGGCAGGGTCGCAAAAGGCTTGGCGCAGCGGATGCAATGAAAGGGTTTGACTTCATGCAACACACGTTGCGCCTTGCGGGCCTTGCCTTCACCCTCCAACCACAAGCGCGGTGCCAACTGCAACGCGCCTTCGGGGCAGGTTGACACACAAATGCCACACTGCACGCAGTTCTTCTCAATGAAGCGAAGTTGCGGCGCCTCGGGGTTGTCTGCCAGGGCCGAGGACGGGCAGGCCCCCACGCAGCTATGGCACATGGTGCACTTGGCGGCATCAACGATCAAACTACCCAGGGGGGAAGACTTGGGCAAGGCGATGGCCTGCGGCAGAACGGTTTTCAACTGCACCGCCTGGTCGATCAAATGGTCGATGGCCGCTTCCAGGCTGGGCCGTTTACCGGGCAACACCACTGTGGCTGAAATTTTTTGAACGGCTTGGGCAGGCGCAAAGTGCAAGGCCTGATCCATGCCGGCCAAATCTGCACCTTCGACCAAATGAAAATGTACGCCTGCATAACCCAGGCCCGTCATCACCGCCTGTCCCACGGCCATTTGCTCAGCCAGCGCAGCGCGGTACTGCGGCGCTTCGTCCCCAGACATCAACACCGCAATTTGATTCGCGCCTTGCGCCAGGGCTGTGAGCCATACTTCCAACCCCACACTGGCGTTGTGCCACAGAGCGATGGGCAACATACGTGCAGGCAAACCTCGCAGTTTTTTGTGAACTTGCACTTGCCGAGCCAACGCCTCGATTTGTTTGGAACCACCGCCATCCGAGTGAAACAACAACACCGCATCACGGCCATCCGCCTGTGCGTAGGTACGCAGAAGCGTGCGCACGCGCCTTCCCATATCGACCGCAGTGGGCAGCGCATAGGAGATGGCACCCGTGGGGCAGACTGTCGTACACGCGCCGCAGCCCACACACAGGTGCGGGTCTACGACAATGCCGCCGCCTTGGCCTTTGGGGTCGGGCACAGCGTTGGAATAGCGGCGCTCCTTGCCCATGGTTTTACCCTTGAGCTTGGCATCGCTGCGGATAGCCAGAGCCGAACACACGTCAATGCAGGCCGAGCAGCCAATTTGCTCATTGCGGCTGTGGGCGCACAGGTTGTTTTGGTATTTGAAGAACTTCGGCTTCTCGAAAACACCCACCATGCCCCTCAGTTGCAACACCGCCTGGTTGAGCTTGGCCGCATCACTGCCTGCGTGCAGGTAACCCTGCGGCGGGGCATGTTGCGAGAAGGCTGGGTCGTCACGCAAATCCAGCACCATGTCAAACGAGGCCTTGGTTTCGCGGGCTTCGCGGCCAAAATTGATGGCACCGGCAGCGTCACAAGCAGCCACACAATCGCGGTGGGACTTGCAACGTGAGAGGTCAATCTGGTAACTCAGGTCAATCGCACCTTCGGGACAAACGGCAATGCAGGCGTTGCAGCGGGTGCACAAATCCAGGTCAATCGGGTTGGCGCTCTTCCAGGTGGCCTCAAAAGCGCCCAGCCGCCCCGTGAGCGACACCAACTGGCCGTTTTGCACTTCGCTCTCGTGGCGCTGACCAATGCCAATGCCGGCAACTCCCGAAGGCGCCGTCAAAAGAATCGTCACCTCAATGCCGTCCCCCAACAAGCCGGCGGCTTGTTCACATGCCTCGGGCGCGCCTATGACCAGGCAGCGGCCCTCGCTGCGGTATTCGACAGCAGGTACTGGCTCAGGCGGCGGCAACTTGGCGGCTGCAATCAGCGCCGCAATCTTGGGGGTGGCTTGTTTCGCCTGTGCCGACCATCCTGCCATTTCGCGGATATTCACAAAATGGATCGGGCGCTCTTCTATTGAAGGCGCACCTTCGGTGTGCTCGTTCAACTCCAGAAACAAGCGGGTTTCTTGCGTGCAGGCGACCAGCAACGGTTCGCCCGATTTGGCAGCGCGTTGAAACTGCGGTGCCTCACGGCGGCACAAGGCCGTGAAGTGGGCTTCAACCTGGTCAGTTGTTGACGGGGTCTGCGCTGGGATTTGCGTCGGGCTTTGTGGCGAATTCTGTGCCGGGGCCAGCAGTGGATTCGTCGTCGGGCCCAAGGCGTTCGTCAATGCCGCTGTGTCCAGCGGCATCGTCCCGTTGCAATTGCAAATCAGTGTTTTCATGTAGGGGGGCAGTATCGTTGGCGGCAAGCCGGTTGGGCCACTCTGCCGATGGGGGTTTATCCTGATCTACCAGTTCATCGTCCAGCAGCCCCAGTGAGCGCGCCTGCACCATTTGCCGCAACATCGACTTGGGGATAGGCTCGCCCACGCTGTAGTCGTCGATATAGACGTCCAGCCCATCCATGACGTTGAAATGCGGGTCGCCAGCAAACAACTTGCGCAAGGCAGCGTTGCGCACATTGGGGTCCACAGTGCGCGCGGCAAAAGCGGAATAGTCTGAGTCCGCCGTCAGTTGGGCCACGTCGTCCAGCGTAGGGGCCGGTGGTTTGGCCGGTGTTTCGGGTTGCGGCGCCGCTGCGGTCGCAGCCAGGGGCTGACCGGCTGGCGACTCTGGGAGCCCGGTAACTGGCGCAGCGGGCGTGGCGGGCGTGACAGGCGCGTCCACAGGCAGTGAGCCGGTGCGTGCCTGCACCTTGCGCTGCGACCAGCGACCGAAAAAAGTGCCGCTGCCATCGCCGGGATCAGCCATCGCATGCGCTCCCACCGCCCTGCGCAGCAGCAGTGACAGGCGTTGGCGCGCCCCGCTCGTCGGCTTTCAAAAATGATTGGGCACGCACTTTTCGGGCGCTTTCGGGTTTGAAATGCGCGTTGGTGAATTCCTGCAGCCATTCACACAACTCGGGCGGCAGGGGTACTGACTCGACATGTTCTTCGGCAAACATGCGCCGGTCAGCTTCAATGTACGAAACGCTGACGGCAGTGACTTCCACCTGCGATGCGTCTTGTTCGTCGGGCCGCCAGGACACAAACCACGACGGTTGGCCGGAGGTGAGATTGAGAAAATAGCCCTTGCATTCATCGGCAAACAACTGCACGCCAAAACCGCTGTGCAGCCAGCGCGAGAGTTTGCCGTCGTCTTCAATCACAGCGTGCCCAACGGCATCCGACGCGTTGGTGGCCGGCACCACGTCGAGCAATTTGAACTGCCAGTCTTCCCAGCGGTTGGGCGCAGCCGAACGCTGGATCAGCACGGCAACGGGCAGGGTTTCAGCGCTGGAGGGCATGGGGGCGAGGCCTGTGGTCAGGTGTTCTTGGAAATCGTGATCGACGGGAACTTGGACGAAAAATCCTTGTTTTTCGCCGCAATCGACACCGCCACCTGTCGCGCGACGGCCTTGTAAATCGCAGCCACCTCGCCGTCGGGGTCTGCCACCACCGTGGGCATGCCACTGTCGGCCTGGACGCGGATTTGCATGTTCAAAGGCAGCGCACCGAGGTAGTCCATTTTGTAATCGGCTGCCATTTTCTTGCCGCCATCGGCGCCGAAGATGTGCTCGACGTGGCCGCAATTCGTGCAGACGTGCACCGCCATGTTTTCGACGATGCCCAAAATCGGCACACCGACTTTCTCGAACATCTTGATGCCTTTTTTGGCGTCGAGCAAGGCGATGTCTTGCGGCGTGGTGACGATCACCGCACCCGTCATCGGCACACGCTGGCTCAAGGTGAGCTGGATGTCGCCGGTGCCGGGGGGCAAGTCGACGATCAAATAGTCCAGGTCGCGCCAATTGGTCTGGCGCAGCAGTTGCTCCAGCGCCTGCGTGGCCATGGGGCCGCGCCAGATCATGGCTTCGTCCTGCGCCACGAGGAAGCCGATCGACATCACCTGCACGCCGTAGTTTTCCAGCGGGTCCATGGTTTTGCCGTCGTCGCTTTCGGGGCGGCCTTCGATGCCCATCATCATCGGGATGCTGGGGCCGTAAATGTCGGCGTCCAGCAGGCCCACACTTGCGCCCTCAGAAGCCAGCGCCAGCGCCAGGTTGACGGCGGTGGTGCTTTTGCCCACGCCGCCCTTGCCGGATGCCACAGCGACGATGTTTTTGACTTTGGGCAGCAATTGCACGCCGCGCTGCACCGAGTGCGCAGCAACTTTTGTGTAGACGTTGACTGAGACATTGCCCACGCCTTCCACACTGCGGGCAGCCGCTACCAGCGCCTTGCGCATGCCGGCGATCTGGCTTTTGGCCGGGTAGCCCAACTCCACCTCGAAGGCCACGTCGCCGCCTGAAACCGTCAGGTTCTTCAGTGCTTTTGACGACACAAAGTCGCGCCCGGTGTTCGGGTCAACCACTGCTTTGAGCGCTTCCATGAGCGCTGTTTCCGTCACTGCCATTGATTCCTCCTAGAGGGCGGTAGTCTACCGGGCGGGCAGGTTGTCGCTTTCCCCGCGCACGTTTTCCCCTAGAAAGTCCAGAAACCGCCGCACTGCGGGCACCATGCCGCGGCGGGACGGAAACACCGCGTGCACAATGCCCGGTCGCGGCCCCCAGCCGGGCAAGACTTCGACCAGGCGCCCGTCCTGCAGTTCCTGGCGGCACATGTAGTCGGGCAAAACACACATGCCGGTGTGGCTCAAAACAGCAAATTTAAGGGCCAAAAGATCGTCGGCGACCAGGCGCGGGCGATGCTCCAGTGTGAAGGCACCGCCATCCGGACCGCTCAGGTTCCAGGCGGCACGCCCGTCTGTGGCAGACATGTTCACGGTATCCAGCCGCGCCAGATCCTGCACCACCACAACTGCCGCGTGGCGCGCCAGCTGCTCCGGGCTGGCCACCAGCAACGCGCGCGTGAGGCCGAGGTTTTTCACCACCAGGCTGCCGCTGTCGTCGAGCGAGCCACGCACACGCAGCGCCACGTCAAAACCCTCCTCGACCAGGTCCACCACGCGGTTGCTTACCTGAATGTCCACCTGCACCTGCGGATAACGCGCAAGAAAGGTGCCCAAAATCGGGCCGATGGTGCTTTGCGCCAAGGTGATCGGGCACGCCACCCTGACTGTGCCGTGCGGCTCGGTGCGCGCCTGCTCCATCGCCTCGTCGGCCGCTTCAGCGGCGTCTCGCATGGCGATGCAGTGGCGGTGAAACACCTCTCCGGCCTGCGTGAGTGACAGCTTGCGCGTGGTGCGCTGCAACAAACGCACGCCCAGCCGGGCTTCGAGCTCGGCAACCCGGCGCGAGAGTTTCGATTTGGGAACGCCCAGGTGCCGCCCGGCCGCCGCAAACCCGGCCCGCTCCACCACCTCGGCGAAATAAACCATGTCGTTCAAGTCCTGCATCGAGCGCTCCGTTTAACCAAGATATGTGATTTCAAGGGTCTTATTGTCCTATTTTTAGGACAATATAGATCAATTATGCGTACTTATCAAGAGTTTGAATCACCGAGACAATTAATCCCTCTTGAACAACTTCGAAAGCGTGATCATGAACCTTCTGCACATCGACTCCAGCATTTTGGGCACCCACTCCGTTTCGCGAGCGCTCACTCACCAAATCGTCGAGCAATGGCGGGCCAGCCACGCCGTCTCCAAGGTCGAGTACCTGGATTTGGCAGTAGACGCCCCAACACACCTCAATGGCGACTCGATGGGTTTCCGCGCGCCGCCAACTGGCCTGGCGCCCACCGCCCTGCAGCAGGCTGAAAACGCGGTGTCCGAGCGCCTGGTGAGCCAGTTCCTCGCCGCGGATGTGGTGGTGATCGGGGCGCCGATGTACAACTTCGGCATCCCGACGCAATTGCGCGCCTGGATTGACCGCATTGCCCAGCCGGGCCGCACCTTTGGTTATACCGACAAAGGCCCGCACGGTCTGGCCGGCGGCAAAACCGTGATCGTCGTCTCCAGCCGTGGCGGCATCTATTCCACCAGCGAAGGCGGCCGTGCCATGGAGCACCAGGAGAGTTACCTGCAAACCGTCCTGGGTTTCCTGGGCGTTACCGATGTGCGTTTTGTGCGCGCAGAAGGTATGGCCATGGGCCCGGCAGCCAAAACCGCCGCCCTGCAAAGCGCAGCGCTGGAAGTCAAAGCGCTGGCCAAACCGGCCGCGAATCAAGACCAGGCCAAACAAGCGGCTTGATGCTCAAGGGGCGGCATAAATGGCCGCCTTACCGGCTTGAAAACCTGTCAGCCACAAATTCAATAAACGCGCGGGCCGCTGCACTTTGGGTCCGCGACGCCGTGACGACGTATACCGGCAACCTGGCCGCCTCCCACTCGGGCAACACCGGAACGAGCCTTCCCGAACTGACCGCCTCTCGGCACAAAGTGGGTTCGAGCATCGCAATGCCCAAGCCACTCTCGGCCAGCGCGCTGATCAAACCAATGTTGTTGACCGAGAACTGACCATTGACATCGACTGCACGGGTGGTCTCGTTACGCCGCAGCCGCCACTGGGCGGCCCGCTTTGGGCCACCGATGAAAATGCAATCATGCACAGGCAGCTCCTCTGGGGCCGCAGGGCGGCCACGCGCCTGCAGGTAGGCCGGTGCGGCGTAAAGCGCCATGGCCAACCAGCCAATACGCCGCGTCACCAAACTTTTGTCTTGGCTGGCTGACAAACGCAACGCCACATCCATGCCGCCACCGATCAAATCACGCAGCTCGGACGACAAATCCAGCGACAACAAGATGCCCGGATAACGCCTGGCAAAGGTTGGCAACAACGGGCCCATGATCGACTTGCCAAAGTCCACCGGCATCGACACCCGCAACAACCCGGAGGGTGAATTCGCTTCGCTCAACAAGCTGGCGCACACTTGCCGAGCTTCGTCGACCAACGACCCGCAGCGCTCAAGAAGGCGCATACCCACTGCCGTCAACTCGACGCGCCGGGTCGTTCGGTTGAACAGCCGCACCCCGGACTGATGCTCCAGCGCCTGGACGCGCCGCGACAAAGTCGCCGCTGACAGGCCCAGATTGATCGCGCTTTGGCTGAAGCTGCGGGTGCGGGCCACCTCGACAAACAAGACCAGATCCTGCAGCGTGCTGTGGTCATTGGAATCATTGCTCATCCGCGAATTATTGCAACAATGAAAAAGAGTACTCAAAAATTGGCATTTATTTCATTGGTGAGGCAGTTTAACGTTCGATCACGTCGGCATTCACATTAGGCTTTAAGAGCACTTGAGTTCGCCCTTTACATCACCAAAGGAAAAAAAATGAGCACATCCAACACAACCCATGAAGACGGAATCCCGCAATCGGTCAAAATTTTCACTTGGGTATTGATTTGCGCAGGCCTGTTTTTTGGATACGTTTACACGTTCAACCCAGGCCTGAGTTTTCCAGGCGCAAAAATCACCGACTATTCATCTCAGTTCGCTTTTGCCAGCACCGGCGTGCGGGTGTTGGGCAGCGTCGCCGCGCTGCTGATTTCTGTCATTTACAACAAACCCCAGTGGCTGCTGATTACGCTGATATCTCGGGTGTTCATTGAATTGGGCGACATTGTGGTGGGCCTTGCCACGGGCGGAACCATGGTGAACAACGTCATGATCGGCATCATCGCTGCGCTGGAAATCTGGGCGATTTTGGTGTTGCTCAAAGCCGGTAAATAGACAACGGTCAAATTGTTTGCTATTATTTACATAGCAATAAAGCGCCATTATTCGCGACTTGAGGGCCTAAAAACCTTCAAAAATTCGAAATTTTGCCTGCTTGGACCGAATTGTTAACATGCATATCAACAATAGTGCTAACCCCCCGCCCGCCTGATCACCGCTTCACTGGCCACGTGATTTTCTCCCGAAGCGCAAAGTCATTCGCTTGACCCCGGTCTGCCGGCGTGTGAAAACCGGGGAAGGCGCCGATCATGCCCGCAAACCGGGTGTACCCCGTGCCCAGCACCTGGCCCGCCTCGCCGGGGGTTCGCGCGTTTCCATTGGCGTAACCGGCCACGAAGGGCGATAGCGCGGCCCCACTGGAATCGGCGGCGGCGTGAAATGCGATGCAATTTGTCTGACATGTCATGGTTCTCCAACCGCCTGCCCAAGGGCCAATCGCTATGGCATGCGGCGGTATAGTGGCAAAGCAAACCCAGAAGGAGACCCCCCAATGAATGTTGCAGAAGCCC
>JANMMR010000029.1:0-1731 GCA_031373455.1 Rhodoferax sp. | reverse complement strand
GCTTGATGACGTCACTGCTTTTCACGCGTGAATAGTACCTCAAAAATACACACTAATACACAATATATCAACGAAGCCTACACGCTTGGAGGCTTTGGGGTGGGGCAGGCGGCCCCCACAGAGCGCGCGATGGCGGCAATTTCAGATACGCCACCAGTGAATTCGCTTGTGACCTTGCCAAAATGTGCATACAATCAGCCTTGTGCAGATTGCTTTCGATCCGGAAAAGAACGAGCGAAATATCCGTGACCGTGATCTGCCGTTCGAGCGGGCGGCTGAGTTTGAATTTGAAAATGCAGTGGTTTACGTCGATTCAAGACAAGACTATGGTGAGGATCGTTACATTGCCATCGGGCACCTTCAGGGGCGCTTGCATGTCTTGTGTTTTACGGAAACTGCCGTAGGCATTCGAGTTATCAGCTTCCGCAAAGCACATGATCGAGAGGTGAAACGTCATGCCAAAGTCCAAACCCATGATTGACGCCAAAGGCGAAGTGCGTGAGTTGTCTGAAGCCGAATTGAAGCGTTTTCGGCCCGCAAACGAGGTTTTGCCGAGATCATTGCTCGCAAAAATCAATGTACGCGGGCCTCAGAAAAATCCAGTGAAAGAGCGCATCACCATTCGCCTCTCTCCCGAGGTGGTTCTGCCCTTCAGGGCAACGGGCGACGGCTGGCAAACGCGAGTCGATGCTGCGTTAAAAGACTGGTTGAAGTCTCACAGCCCAACTGGAGCGTGACTCTGGGCGAAATATCAAGCCACCATCACACTGGCACCGGAACCCTTCGAAGCAATCACCCCAATCGGGTAAACCGTTTCCCCGAGCGCGCGCAAAGTACGCGCACAGGAATCGGCCTCAGCGGCATCGATCACCACCACCATGCCAATCCCGTTGTTGAACGTGCGGTTCATCTCGATATCGTCAATGCCCGCCGTTTTTTGCAGCCAGGCAAACAGCTCAGTCTGCGGCCAGCTGCCTTTAGTCAGGTGCGCGGCGAGGCCTTCGGGTAACACGCGGGGGATGTTTTCAAGCAAGCCGCCGCCGGTGATGTGGGCCAACGCCTTGATGGGGTGCGCGGCAAGCGCCGCCAGCACGTTCTTCACGTACAGGCGCGTGGGCATCATGATGGCTTCTTTGAAGGGCTTGCCGTCGAGCGTGGCGGGCAAGATGCCGCCGTCCAGCTCGGCGCGTTCAATGCATTTGCGCACCAGGCTGAAGCCGTTTGAATGCACGCCGCTGGAGGCCAGGCCGAGCACCACGTCGCCGGCTTTCACGTCTTTGCCGCTCAATATTTTTGATTTCTCCACGGCACCCACGCAAAAACCGGCCAGGTCGTATTCGCCGGCAGGGTACATGCCGGGCATTTCGGCGGTTTCGCCGCCGATCAGCGCGCAGTGGGAAAGCTCGCAGCCTTTGGCGATGCCGCCCACCACAGCGGCGGCGGTGTCCACGTCGAGTTTGCCGCAGGCGAAATAGTCCAGGAAAAACAGCGGCTCGGCGCCTTGCACCAGCACGTCGTTGACGCTCATCGCCACGAGGTCGATGCCCACGGTGTCGTGCATGTTCCACTCGAAGGCGAGTTTGAGCTTGGTGCCTACGCCGTCGGTGCCGCTTACCAGCACCGGCTCCTTGTAACGTTTGGGCACCTCAAACAGGGCGCCAAAGCCGCCAATGCCGGCCAGCACGCCTTCGCGCATGGTTTTTTTTGGCCAGGGGCTTGATGCGTTCGACC
>JANMMR010000004.1:0-12063 GCA_031373455.1 Rhodoferax sp. | reverse complement strand
GTTCAATGCCAACCACCATGTTCACCAGCACGGATGGGCTGCCGGCACCGGTGACGATGAAGAGGTTGGGAAAGCCGTGTGTCATCAAGCCCAGGCAGGTTCGCGGGCCATCAGCCCATTTTTTCCTCAAGGACTGTCCGCCGCGTCCCTGGATGTCCATGCCGAGAACCGCGCCGGTCAAGGCGTCGTAGCCGGTGGCGCACACCAGCACGTCAAATTCATGGCTGGCGCCGGTGGTTTGCACACCATTGGCGGTGACCGACACAATGGGCGTTTTTTTCAAATCAACCAGCGTGACGTTGTCGCGGTTGTAGGTTTCAAAATACCCGGTGTCGACGCAGATGCGTTTGGTGCCCAACGGATGGTCGTTGGGGCAAAGTGACTCGGCAACCGCCGCGTCTTTCACGGTGGCCCTGATCTTGGACCGCACGAAATCCGCAATCGTGTCGTTGGACGCTTTGTTGACCATCAGGTCGTTGAAGGTATGGACAAAATTGACGCCGCCTTTCCGCCAGCGGTGTTCGTATTCCCGTTGCCGTTCATCCGGGCCAACCTGCATCGCGGTCTTGTCGCTGAACTCGTACAAGGTGCCGACTTCGCGCGCCCGCTTACGGTGCGCGCCGTAACTGGCCTTCCACGCTTTTTGCGCATCTGGCAGCAAGGGTGCATTCCACGCTGGAATTGAAAAATTTGCTGTGCGTTGCAAAACCAGCAGGTGGCTGGCCTGCCGGGCAATGGCCGGAATGGCCTGAATGCCCGACGACCCTGTGCCGATGACGGCGGCACGTTTGCCGGTGAAATCAACGCCCTCATGTGGCCATGCGCCGGTGTGGTAAACCGGGCCGGAAAAATGCGCAATGCCGGGGATATCTGGCAGGCGTGCGATGGATAAGGCACCAGTGGCCATCACGCAGAATCGGGCGGTAACCTGAAGGCCGGATTCAGCGGTCAATTGCCATTGGGCCAAGTCGGCATCGAAAATGGCAGACTCAATGCGCGTGTTGAAGGTGATGTCGCGGCGCAGGTCGAATCGCTCCGCTACATGCTCGATGTAACGCAGTATTTCGGCTTGGCCGGCGTATTTTTCAGTCCAGACCCATTCCTGCTCCAGATCGCTGGAGAATGAATACGAATACTGCAAACTCTCCACATCACAGCGCGCGCCCGGGTAACGGTTCCAGTACCAGACGCCACCCACGTCGGCAGCTGCTTCAATGACCTGAGCCCGAAACCCCAAGTCGCGCAGCCGGTGCAGCATGTGCAGACCTGCAAAGCCTGCGCCAATGATGACCACATCGAGAACTGCTTGTGTCATCTCAATCCCCGGTGCCCATTCAGGCCCTGCGCTTTTCGTGCTCCACGGTTTCGAGCAGGAAGGGTGCGGCAACCGAAGCGTTGATCTTGCAGTCAATCAGGATCGGCCCCTGGGGATCACGCAAGAGAGGCGCCAAGGCGCGCAGTTCGTCCATCGTGCGCACGGTCGCGGTTTCGAAGCCAAACGCCTGAGCGATAGGCGCGAAATCGATGTCGGCAAATACCGCAGTTGAAACCGGCATGTCGCGCATTTTCAGATAGTGCAACTCGGCGCCATAGGCAGCGTCGTTCATGAGAACGATCACGAGAGGCAAGTCCTCTCGCACTGCGGTTTCCAGCTCACCCAAGGTCATGAGAAAGCCACCATCACCGACGAAAAGCACTGTGGTGCGGTCTGGCGTACCCGCTGCATAGCCCAGCGCCACGCCAAACCCCATGCCGATGGAGGCGAAGTCGACGGTGTTCTTGATGCAGTCCGGCCCTGGCACGTCAATGTAGGGAACGATCTGCAGGAAGTTGCCGGCGTCATAAACAGCATTGCGTGCCTTTGGCAGCAGGCTGTTCAACGCCAGCGCAACGGCGCGCGGGTCCATCGTGCGGGCGGTGTGGGCGGCCTGGAATTCGGTGGACAGGTCGACGTGTGCAAGGCGACGCCTGGTTTCTTCAGTGTGGAAGTGTTTTTCCGAATCCGGGCGCTCCGGGATGATGGCGTGTAGTGCCAGGGCCGCTTCGCGTGCGTCGGCGATGACCGATACATCGGCGTGCAGCCATCGCGCAATCTTGTTGTGCGCAATGTCAATGTGGATGAGCGGAACGCCCATGGGAAAGGCGGTGCCAAAACTGGAGGTGCGGGAATTCATGCCGGCACCGAACGCCACGATGCAGTCGGCATCCTCAATCGACCGGCGGCCGGCCGCGTGGGAGAACGAACCCACAACGCCCGCGTTGTAACGAAAACCTTGAAACATCTCTTTGGCTTTGAGGGTGGTGGCAACCACCGCGCCCGACTTTTCAGCCAAGGCCTCAATGGCTGCACGGGCCCCGGAGCGGTGAGCACCCAAACCTGCCACGAAAAGCGGTTTTCGGCTTTTTGTGAGTATGGCCGCTGCCGCCTCAAGCGCGGCGGGCCGTGCCGCGACAGGTTTGGTCGGGGCGGCTTCCTGGGAGCCTGGCACACCCGAGGCACCCGGGTAGTCAATCAGACCAAACTGGACGTTCATGGGCAACAACAATGCCGCGCATCCCCCATTGCGCGTGGCATCAATCGCGTTGGCCAGCGTCTGGCGGGCGTTGCTGGGGTCGGTGGCTACATAGGTTTTGATGCCGGCAGCTTCCAGAACACCGGACGCGTTGTATTCCTTGGTGTCGGCTTCGCTGCGGCCAGCAACCTGGTTCACAACCGAACTGGCGCCAAAAACTATCAGCACTCGGGTGCCGGTGCGTTGGGCGTAGGCTGTGCCATGCATGGCATTGGCCGTGGCCGGGCCGCGCCCGATGATGGCCACGCCGATCTTGCCGGTCGCGCTGGCAAAACCTTCTGCCATCGCTACGGCGGTGTTTTCATGGCGCGCGGCGTAAAAACGAACGCCAATGGCGTCGAGTGTGGTGACAAACAACGCCGTATCGTCACTCATCAGCCCGAAGACGGTGTCAATGCCGCTGCTTTTGATGTCGTGCGCCAACGCTTCGTAGGTTGGGCGTTTGTTGTCAGTGGCGATCGAATTCACGGCAAGCTTTCCAGTTGGTTACGCAGCCGCTGTGTGGTCGGTGCCGAGGTAAGCGGCTATCACGGCCTCATTGGCCTGCACCACTTCTGGCGTGCCTTCTGCAATCTTGCGTCCAAAATCGAGAACCACGATCTTGTCGGAGATGTCCATGATCACAGGGATGTCGTGCTCGACGATCAGGAAGCTCATGCCAAACTTTTGCCGTGCGCGCTGGATCAGGGCGGTCATGGCAGATTTTTCTGCCGTGCTCATGCCCGCCATCGGTTCGTCCAGCAACACCAGACGCGCCTTTTGCATCAAAGCACGCGCAAATTCGACCTGCTTCTGTCGGCCATAGGGCATTTCACCGGGCAACAGATCTGCGGTGTCGGGCATGCCGAGGAATTCAAGTACTTCGTGGGCTGCGGCGACCGCTGCACGCTGTTCGGCCCTTGCTTTGCGGGTCAAAAAGGCACCTTGCAGGAGGCCGGAAGTGCCTTGCCGGTAGGTGCCAACCAGTAGATTGTCCAGGACTGACAAGCCGCCAAACAACGCGAGGTTCTGGAAAGTGCGCGCGACGCCATGGCGCGATACCAGGTGCGCCGCTTCGCCGGTGATGTCGACGTTGTCAAAAGCGACTTTGCCGCTGGTCGGCGTGTACATGCCGGTCACGCAGTTGAAAAGTGTGGTTTTTCCGGCCCCATTGGGCCCGATCAAGGAGGTGATCGAACCCTCTGCCATGGTGAAGGACACGTCATCCAATGCGGTGATGCCCTGAAAACGCATCACCAGGTTGTTTATCTCGAGCAGGGGCTTGTTCATGGTGCTGCGGCTGTTTCGGTGGGCAACGACGACTGCGCAGACAGGGACGTGGGCGAATCACGAGCGACGTCTCGTTTGACATCACGTTTCGCACCCAGATAGGACTCTTTCATCGCTTCACTGGCGGCCACCTCGGCCGACGGACCTGAGAGCACGATGCGACCACGGTCGAGCACATAGGCGCTGGCGGCAAACTCCAGCGCAAGACGCGCATTTTGTTCAACGATCAGCATGGACGTGCCCAAGGTATCTCCGACCACGCGCAATTGCTGGTAAATGGTTTTCACGATCAGAGGCGCCAAACCGAGGGAAAGCTCGTCAACCAGCAACAATTTGGGCCCCCCTACCAATGCACGGCCAAGTGCCAGCAT
This sequence comes from Rhodoferax sp., assembly GCA_031373455.1. Taxonomy (GTDB): domain Bacteria; phylum Pseudomonadota; class Gammaproteobacteria; order Burkholderiales; family Burkholderiaceae_C; genus JANYCG01. Next base: position 7,850 of record JANMMR010000004.1, on the reverse strand, counting down.
TTGCTGCTCTCCGCCAGAGAGCCAACCTGCGGCTTGTTGCCGCCGCTCCAGCAAGCGCGGAAACAAGTGGTAGACCGCGTCCATGCGTTCGCGCAGGGCCGAGCGCGGCAAGATGGCCGCACCCACGTTCAGGTTGTCTTCCACACTGAGTTGTTTGAAGACCAGGCGGCCTTCGGGCACCTGCCCCAAACCCATCCTGACAAGTCGATGGGACGGCAACCCCAGTATCTGCTGGCCTGCCAGAGCCACCTTACCGCTCTCAACGTGCCCGTGGTGCAAGGACAGGAGTCCACTCACCGCGCGAATCAAAGTCGTCTTGCCCGCACCATTGGCGCCCAGCAAGGCGACGATGCTGCCTTTGGGCACAGAGAGGCTGACATTCTCCAGCGCCAAACCCTTTCGCGCATAGCCAACTGAGAGGTTTTGGATATCGAGTATGGGTTCCATCACTTGCTCCGCCAGGTCGCGATGCGGTTGCGCAACTTGGCACCCATGCTGGCGATGCCGCCCGGCGCGAAAATCAGGAGCAGGATCACCAGCATGCCAAAAATCACCTGGACCAGCTGGGCTTTGTGGTCAATCAACAAGACGCGCATCAAGCCAGTGGCGTCGCTGGCCTGCGATGCAAAACCGGTGATGATGGAGGGCAGCAACAACCACACTGCGGCGCCCACCAGCGAGCCCGCCAATGAGCCCATGCCGCCGATGATGATCATGGCAATGAATTGAATGGCGAACTGGATGCCAAAAAATTCCGAGGTGACGTTGGTCAGGTAGTAGGCATACAGGGCGCCGGCCATGGCGGCGATGGCCGAGCTGAATGCGAACGCCTTCAGGCGCAGGAAACGCACGTCGATACCGGCCGAGGTTGCGGCCAACTCGTGGTCTCGCATGGCCATCATGGCGCGGCCTTCGCGGTTGCGCAGGCTGTTTCTCAGTGCCCAATAAACCAGCACAACCAGCGGCAGGAGAAAGAAATACCAACGCATGGGGGTGTTAAGGTCAATGGGCCCGAGCGAAGCAGCCTTGTAAGGCACGCCCACCACGTCAAAGAACTTGAACTGGTACTCCTGAAAGGCAAATACCACGATGTAGTGCACGGCGAAGGTCGACAGCACAAAGTAAAGGCCGCGCACGCGCAACGACGGCAGGCCAGCGAGCAAGCCGGCCAACAAGCCCGCCACACCGGCCGCCAATAACACCAGTGGAAATGGCCAGCCCCATTGGGAACCGGTGACGGCAGCGGTCATGGCACCCACCGCGTAAAACGCGGCGTGCCCGATCGAGATCAGACCTGCGCAGCCTGTCAGGTAGTTGAGGGACAAGGCCCCCAACATGGCGATCAGCATCAGGTTGACCTGGCTCAGGCCCAGGTTCAGCAATTGCATGTTGGACAAGCGAATGCCGAAGACGGCCCGGTCGGTCAGCACCACCGGGAGGTAACACAACAGCGCAATGGCGATGACAAGCCAAAGCAGGCGCCCAGTTTTAGCAGGAGTGGTCACGGAAATGTTGGGCGCAGATGCGGCCAGAGAAGTAGACATGGCAACTCAGACACGACCGAGCTCACGCTGTCCGAACAGGCCCCAGGGACGAACCATGAGAATCAGCAGCAGCAAGACGTAAATCAGGATGTCGCTGGATTTGGGCGAAATATAAGACGCGGCGAACTGCTCGATCAGGCCCACCAGCAAACCACCGATGATGGCTCCCGGAATGCTCTGCATGCCGCCGATCACGACCGCCGGCAGCGCCAAAAGGCCAATGCTCTCGAGCTCGGTGGAAACAATCTGAAGCTGGCCCAGAAACAGGCCGCCAATACCGGCCAATACGCTTCCAATGGCCCAGGCCAGCCGGTTCATGACATTGACGTTGACACCGGAAACGACGGCGGCTTCATGGTTGTCAGCGGTTGCCCGCATCAACAGACCCATGGATGTGTAGCGGAAGAAGGCAAAAAAGCCGGCCATGCAGCCCCAGCTGACCAATGCCGCAACCAGATGCAACTGGGAAACCCGCACGCCACCGATCAGGAAAATCCCGGCGGGCAGCGGCGTAACCAGCGTGCGGCCTTGGGGTCCGTAACTCATCTCGACCAATGCCCGCAACACGATTGACAGCGCAATCGTCAGCATGATGACCGACAACATCGGGCGACCCGCCAAAGGCTGGATCAACAACACGTGGATGACCACGCCCAACGTGGCACAGGCCGCAATGATGGCGGCAATGGCCAGCGGGAAGGGCAGGCCCAGAATCGTGATGGCGGTGACTGCAAAGAACGCACCGCACACCACAAACATGCCCTGGGCGAAGTTGAAAACATCAGTGGCTTTGAAAACCACCGCGAAGCCAAGGGCCACCAAGCCATAAATGCTGCCCAATGCCAGGCCGCTTAAAAGTACTTGGGCAAACATGGTGCTCCTCGATGGCGTGGTGGTGGCTTGGGCAGCGCGGGCGCTTCTTATTTGACGTACTTCAGGTAGTCGCTGAATTCCCCATATGGTTTGTACTTCTTGGCGCCGAAGTCATAGCCGATCATGCGGAACGCCACCGGGCCAGTGTGGTTGTCTGCGGTGAACGTGATCGGTGCGGCCAGACCTTTGGTGTCCACCGAGAAACCCTTGTTCATGGATTCGATCAGCTTGGCGCGTGTCGGCTCGGGACCCGTCTTGGCGAGGGCTTCGGCAGACATTTGGGCCACAGCCCATCCAGCGACGTAATTGATGTCTTCCTTGATCGCACTGTGGTTGTACTTGTCGGCAGCGGCCACCATCTCACGGTTGCCAGGCGCCTGGTCGGTGCCGCCAGGTGTGAAGCAGCTCACCACGTTGTAGTTTGCGCCAGCTTCTGGCCCCATGGCCGCGTAAATCTGGGGTGCAAGAAGGTAGGAGATGCCAAAGGCCGGAATCTTCAGGCCATACTGCTGCATGGCTTTCATCGTCAGGATGGCGGTGTTGGGAACGCCATAAATCGTGATGAAGTCAGGCTTCTGGGCAATGATTTCGAGAACCTGTGGGGTCACGTCTGCCGCAGTGATCTTCATGGTCACGAGGCTGGATGTGCCGCCGAGTTTGGCTGCGGCAGCTGCAACCATTTGCGCATACTCCACACCACCAGCGCTTTCGATGGACACCACCATGACTTTGGGTGCTTTGAGCTTGAGTTGCTCGGTGTAATAACCAACGCCGGTTTGAGCCATTTGTGGGTAGCCGCAGAAGCCGCCATAGACGAGCGGCGAAACCGGCTCAGACAGGGGCTTGGTGCTGGTGTAGGTGCCAACGATCGGCACTTTGCCGGCGCGGATGGTCGGCGCCAATGACACCTGCGAGCTGGAGGAACCCATGCCCGAGATGGCCAAAACCGGTGTTTGTCCCACGAGTTTTTCGTAATTGATCTTGTCTTGAGCCGGGTTGAAACGGCTGTCTTCCGCCAGCACGTTGATCTTGCGGCCATTGACGCCGCCAGACTCGTTGAGCTTGCGCATGTAGGCCTGAAAACCGGTGGCCCAAATGCCCTGTGATGCAGAGGCCGGGCCGCTGAGGTCCATCATCACACCCCAATCTACACGGTCCTTGTAGACGCCATCAGCGGGCGACTCAAACTGGGCCAGCGCGCCCGTCGCGAGACTGGCGATGGCCGTGGCAAATGAGAATTTGACGGCCAGTGAGCCGAGATGGGTCCGGAGTGCTTTCTGCCCAGTTTTGGGTGTGCAGCCTGTTTGAGAAACTGTCATGGTGTCTCCAAGTTTGTGCACCCCATTGGCGGTGTGCGGTAGTTGACGAAATTGCCTGATCTCTAAAAATACGGATCAAATCCAAGCCACATTCTTGGTTTTCGAAAATGCGAAATATGATCTGGTTTTTCGAAAATTATACCACCGAGTAGCTTTTTTGTCTGCATCAGTAGCTTTGAAAAATAGGTGCTTTCCCTAATCGATTTCAGCCTGCTTTAGATCACAAAGCTGCGCCGCCATCCATGGCCACCTCTGACCCTGTCATGTATTGACTTTCGTCACTGAGCAGAAAAAGCACCAGGCCAGCAATCTCTTCCTTGGTGCCGAGGCGTTTCATCGGCACTTGCTGGACCCTGCGCAGGTTTTCCTCCCGCGTGCGGACATTGAGCATGTCGGTGTCAATAGGCCCCGGGTGAACGGAATTCACCCGGATGTTTTTGGGTGCAAGTTCCAGCGCGGCCGCTTTGGTCATGCCGCGCACCGCCCACTTCGATGCCGTGTAGGCGATGGCGTTGGGTGCGCTGCGCAGGGCGACGGTGGACGACATGTTCACTATGGCGCCATTGCCGGTGCGTTCAAAGGCCGGAATCACCGCACGCATGCCAAGGAATGTGCCCAACTGGTTGATGCGGGTGTGCCGCTCGAACTCGGCGGCCGTCGTCTCGAGCATGGGCACCGGGGCATAAACACCCGCATTGTTGACAAGGCCGCACAAATTCCCCAGCTTTTCGGCCGCTGCCACAGCCTGGGCCCAGTGGCCCTCGTTTGTGACGTCGAGCAGCTGGAAAACACAGGCGCTGCCGAGTTCGGCGGCGAGCTGCTGGCCCTCCGCTACCAGCACATCACCCAGCACCACCCGGCCGCCTTCGGCCACCAACGCCCGTGCCTGGGCAGAGCCCAAACCCCGTGCGCCACCCGAAATCAAAAAAACGCGGTCTATGAATCGTCTCATGGTTCGCTCCTGCCTTACAAACTGATACCGCCATCCATGGCCACTTCCGAACCGGTCATGTACCGGCTGTCGTCAGACAGCAAAAACAGCACAAGACCTGCCACTTCTTCGGCGGTGCCAAAGCGTTTCATCGGAATCCGCTGTGCACGCGTCAGGTTCTCCTCTTCACCCCGCACGCGCATCATGTCGGTGTCAATGGGACCGGGGTGCACGGAGTTGACGCGGATATTCTGGGGCGCCAGCTCCAGCGCTGCGGCTTTGGTCATGCCGCGTACGGCCCACTTGCTGGCCGAGTAGGCCAATGCATTGGGCGTGCCACGCAGGCCGGCCACCGACGACAGGTTGACAATCGCTCCCCCACCGGATTTCTCCAGTGCCGGCACAACTGCTTTCATTCCGAGAAAAGTGCCAAGCTGGTTGATGCGCGTCAGCCGCTCGAATTCCGCCGCGCTGGTTTCCATCATGGGCTGCATGATCAGCACCCCTGCGTTGTTGACCAGTCCGCACAATTTGCCCAAGCCTTGCGCGCAAGTGACTGCCTGCGCCCATTGCGCCTCGCTGGTCACGTCCAGGTGCTGGAAGGTGCAGGCAGGTCCCAGTTTGGCGGCCAGTTGGCGGCCAAGGTCATCCAAAACGTCGCCGACCACCACGCGAGCGCCTTGCGCCACCAAAGCGCGTGCCTGTGCGGCGCCCAAACCGCGCGCGCCACCTGAAATCAGGAAGACTTTGTCAGTCAATCGGTTCATCGTTTTCCTCAGGCTGATTGCAGGGTTTTCGCTGGTGCCGCAGCGAACGTGAACCCGCGGTAACCATCGGCCACAACCTCGTCACAGATCGTGGTGTAGGTTCCCAGCCCGCCGATAAAGGGTAGAAAAACGCGTGGCTTGCCGGGTATGTTGGCGCCCATGTACCAGGACTTGGTGCCAGTGAACAGGGTTTTGGAGGCCACCTCGTTCACGTGGGCGACCCAGTCGTCCTCAGCTTTGAGCAGAGGCTCCGCGCGGCTCCAGAGATGGGCCTGCATATGCTGCAGGCAGCCGGCGATCCACTCGACGTGTTGCTCAATGGCCATGATCACGTTGGTCAATACCGAAGGGCTGCCGGGGCCGGTGATGAAAAAGAAATTCGGAAATCCGGCGGTCATCAAGCCGAGGTAGGTTCGTGGCCCTGCCGTCCACTTCTCCTTGAGTGCCAGACCACCCTTGCCGCGAATATCGATGCGGTCCAGCGAACCGGTTACAGCGTCGTAGCCGGTGGCGAAAACAATGCTGTCGAGCTCGTGGGTTTGTGCCCCGGTGCGGATGCCGGTGGGCACGATTGCCTCGATGGGTGTCGCCCGCAGGTCCACCAGGCTGACGTGGGGCCGGTTGTAGGTTTCGTAATAGCCGGTATCGACACAGATGCGTTTGGTGCCAATGGCGTGGTCAGTGGGTGCCAGCAAGGCAGCAACCGCCGGGTTCGTGACGGTGCTGCGGATCTTGTTGCGAACGAACTCCGCCGCCTCGTCGTTGGCCTTCTGGTTCGAGTAGATGTCGTTGAAGGCGTGTGTGTAGTTGGCACCGCCCTTGGCCCAGCGGCGTTCGTATTCCCGCTGGCGTTCTTCAGGGCTTACGTCTGCGCTGGCGTAAGGGCTGTAGTCGTAGAGGATGCCCGAGCGCGTGGTTTTGGCTTTTTTGCGCAAGGCCGGGTAGTCGGCCTTCCAGGTTTGCTGCTCGTCTTGCGGCAGGTGGCGGTTCCAGGCCGGGATGCTGAAATTGGGCGTGCGCTGAAACACCACCACTTTCGCCGCCTGGGCAGCAATGGCCGGTATGCTCTGAATGCCGGAAGAGCCGGTGCCGATCACGCCAACCCGCTGGCCGCTGAAGTCCACGGTTTCATGTGGCCAGGTGCCGGTGTGGTAAGTTTTGCCCTTGAAATCGACCAGGCCCGGCACCTCCGGCACGCGGGCGGCCGAGAGGCAACCCGCAGCGCTGATCAGGAAACGCGCAGTAACCTTGTCACCCCGGTCTGTGCGCACCGTCCAGGTGTTGGCTTCCTCGTCGTAAGCAGCGCTGGTGACCTTGGTTTCAAGCTGGATGTCGGGGCGCAAATCGAAGCGGTCGGCCACATGGTTGATGTAACGCAAGATTTCGGCCTGCTTGGGGTAACGTTCTGTCCACTGCCACTCCTGCTGCAACTCCTCCGAGAAGGAGTAGGAATATTGCAAGCTTTCGACGTCACACCGCGCGCCAGGGTAACGGTTCCAGTACCAGGTACCGCCCACGCCATCGCCGGTTTCAAAAACCCGCGCACTGAGCCCGAGCTGGCGCAGCTTGTACAGCATGTAGAGGCCGGCAAAACCGGCACCGATCACCACAACGTCGAATGCGGCTGACTTGCCGGACTTGCCGGACTTGTCGGGCTTGACGGGCTTGCCGGCCTGGCCGGCTGATGGGTTTGAATCGCTCATGAAACTCTCCAGGATCGCCTGTAAATAAAGCGAAATGAAATGAACTGCAAAGAATGGAACGAGGCCTAAACCGTGGCAGGCCCGCGGTGCATGGCGTCCCCAATCACGGCGCCCACGTGGTCGACCACCAGGTTGCTGGCCGCAACCAGGCGCCCGTGCATCACCATGCCGTGCATGTGGTCGCCCAGGTGCAGCGCGGAGACGCGAACCTCGTCGTCTTCGAGCCGCTTTGCATAGGCGCGGCCTTCGTCACACAGGGGATCGTGGGCAACCGTCACCACCAAGGCAGGCGGCGCACCTTTGAGGCTTGTGGCTTTGAGGGGTGACGCGCGCCAGTCGAGCCGGTCGATGGCGTTGGGCGTGTAGTGGTTGATGAAGTAATGCATCGTGGCGGCCGTGAGCGGCACGCCGGACGTGACGCGGCGGTAGGAATCACTGCCCGCGGTCAGGTCGACCACCGGGTAGATCAGGGCCTGAAAAATGGTTGCCGGTGCGGAGCCATCGCGCCCCATCAGGGCCAGCACGGCAGCCAGGTTACCGCCGGCGCTGTCACCACCCACTGCCAGGCGGCCGGGCGCGATGGAGAGTGAATCCGCGTTGTCGCTCACCCATTGCAATGCCGCAGCCGAGTCGTCCAGCGCAGCGGGAAAACGGTGCTCGGGGGCGAGCCGGTAGTCCACCGCTACCACGCAGATGCGCGCCCGGTTCGCCAG
>JANMMR010000635.1:0-4342 GCA_031373455.1 Rhodoferax sp. | reverse complement strand
GCATACATGCCGCCCAGCACCAGAATCACCAGCGCAATGATCGGCATCATCAGCTTGAAAAGGCTGGTCTGTGCGCCTTGGGTCACGGCCGTCTGCGCGGCCATGGCGTCCACCATGCCGGGGTTGCGTTTGGCGATGATGAGATCGTGATCATGAAGGCCACGCTCAGCACAATGCCCGGCAGGATGCCGGCGTTGTAGATGTCGCCAATCGAGGTCTCGGTGATCACCGCGTAAATGATCATCAGCACCGAAGGCGGAATCAACATGCCCAGCATCGCCGAACCCGCCACCACGCCCACCGCCAGGCGCGGCGGGTAACCCCGTTTGAGCATCTCCGGCACGGCGATGCGCGTGAACATCACCACGGCAGCAATCGACACACCGGTGACGGCGGAAAACACGGCATTCCCCACCACGGTGGCTTGCCCGATGCCGCCAGCCATGCGCCCGAACAGGCGCTCGGCCATCACATAACAGTCGCGCCCGACGCCTGCCGCCATCACCATGAAACCCATCAGCACGAAAAGTGGTGCCGTGCCAAACTCGTATTCGGTGACGGCATCGGTGGCAGTTTGCGCCAGCAGCTTGCCGGCCAACTCCCAGTTGTCGCGGATCAGCGCCGTGCCGACAAATGACACCACCAGGAGCGAGGTCGAGATGTGCATGCCGGAATAGATCAGCAGCGTGAGCGCCGCAAAGCCAATCAGGCCTATTTCCAGGGGTGTCATGACAGCACCTTGTTCGCGGGATCGATGTCAAACAGCCTTTCGCGGCGCAAACCCGCCCCGATGAAACCAAACACCAACAGCAGGTACTGCACGGCCATCATGCCGCTACCAAATGCGATGACGCCATAAATCGGCCATTTTGGAAACGCAAACATGGCGACCGTGCCGTAAAAGTCGTTGCCAGTCCAGGCCTTGACGACCAGCGGCCACACAAAGTAGCAGGTGGTGGCAAACATCACGCCCCCCACCAGATGGTGAAACGCCAGCAGCCATTGCTCTGCCCGCAGTGATCGGTGGCCCAACATTTCCACCAGCCCGTCGGCGCTGATGACGCGCCCCGCGCGCAAAGTGCTGGGAAACTGCAGGTAAACAATCACGGCGATCGACATGGCCACAATTTCCGGCGTACCGGTCAGCGGCTTGTTGAACAGGAAGCGGCCCGTCACGTCCGTCAAAACCACCAGCATGATGAACATCACCATGCAGGTGCCCAGTACGTTCATGATCCGCGTGACCCAGCCAAAGACCGAGTCACGCCCATTGGCGTTGCCCATGGCGCGGGCTTATTCCTTGTCCCACTCGCGGGCGAACTTCACGCCTTCGGCGCGCATCGCATCCATATAGGCCTTGAGCACGTCGCGGGCGGGCGCGCCGCCCTGGGCAATCCAGGCTTTGGCGGGGTTGTCAATCGCCTTGGCCCAACGCACTTTTTCAGCCTCGCTCAATGGGGTCACCTTGCCTCCACCGGCTTTGTAGGCATTTTCTGCGCCCGCCAGGCGGCCCTGCAAATCTGCTTCGTAGGCGATGGCGTAGGCATCTGCTGCTTTGCGCAAGGCGGCCTGTACTTCAGGGCCGACCTTGTCCCAAACCGCCTTATTGATCGAGATGCCGCCAGGGAAAGTGGAGCCCATGCCGGTTTGTGTGAGGAAGGGGCCGACCTCGAACAGTTTGATCGGCACAGCCGCGCTGATGAAGGTGAGCACGCCATCAAACACGCCCGACTTCATGTCGTTGTAATAAGAGGGCAGGCCCGACACCACCCCCGTGGCGCCAGTGCCCTTGAGCCACGAAAGCGGCACCGGTGAGCTGGCGATTTTCTTGCCTGCCACATCTTCGTATTTGGCAACCGGGAACTTCGCCATCAACGCATAGTCGTCCACCGCCAGACCGACCAAAAACACCTGGTTCTGTTTTTCCCAGGCCGCAGCCAGGGCCGGGTTGCTGCGGTTCATCTGGTTCATGACCTTGGTGACCACGCGCGAATCCGTGGGGCCAAAGGGGGCCATGAAGGTGACCTGCTGCAAGGGCATTTTGGCCGCATGGAACACCGTTCCGACGTTGCCAATATCGCAAATGCCCTGCTCCACTGCTTCGAGTTCACCACCGATTTTGGCCAAGGTGCCGCCGTAGGCCTCGTTCCAGGTGATTTTGGTTTTGCCAGTTTTCGCCAGCTCGGCGTTTACGGTAGGGATCAAGGTCTGGGTGATCTGCCGGATGAAGGGAAACACCGGTGCCTGACCAGAACAGACCGTGAGTTTGATTTCTTGCTGCGCATGGGCCGTGCCCGTGCCCATGAGGGCGATGGCAGCTGCTGCCGCTGCTGTAGCAGCTGCATCTGCAAGCTGTGTGAGTCTTGTTTTCATGGTGTTGTCTCCGAGTGGTTGAAATGCACAAAAACTTGGCCCGTGGGGCTGATGGAATTCTCTACCGTTTGCAGGCGTTCGCCCACACACGGACCGAGGGTACAAACCCCAGTGGGTATGTCGAACAGCGCGCCATGGCCGCTGCACATGATGCGGCTTTTGTCGGCGTTGAGGTACTGGTCTTTGCGCCACGCCAGCGGCGCGCAATCGACGTGCGGGCAGGCGTTCAGATAGCTGAACACGCGCTGCCCTTGCCGCACCACGATGCAGGTGTCGCGCCCGGTGTTCTGCGGGTCAAAGCCACGCGAATCGCCGTCGGGCAAATCGACAAGCTGGCCAAGGGCGAACTTCGAAGGCATGGCTCAATGGGCAGTGGCAACCCCAGGGGGAGCACTTCCAGCCGCCCCAGGGGGCGGGGGCCCCGGCGACCATTTGTCGCGCTGCTGGAATAAAAAAAGCTGCGAGTTGTCGGCGTTCATCGGAGCCTCGCGCGCCACCCAGCTATCGTCGTGCAGATCCATGTCGGCGTCGTATTCCACGTGGCAGGCCAGCGGGCTGTTGAAGTACCAGAACCAATTGGAGCCAAACTTGTGGCGCCCTGGCCCCCAGAAAGATTCATACCCCTTGTTTACAAAACGCGTGCCAGCCTGCATCAGCTCAGTGGGCCCGGCTAGGTGGAAGGTGAAATGCTCCACGCCTTTCATGAAGGGCGGGGTCTGGATCATGAACAGACAGTGGTGCTCCTGGCTGCCCGCCGGGCGAAGAAAGGGGCCTGCGCCGAGCAGGCGGTCGGTGCAGGTAAAACCCAGGCGCTTCACGTAAAACGCCTCGCCCCGGGCGGCATCGGGCACAAAATAGACCACGTGCGAGAGGGAGCGCGGCTTGATGACGGCGTTTTCGTCGGTGGCCACATGGTTCAGCGGGCGCTGGTTTAGCGCGCCAGGTGCGTTGACGGTTTCTGCGGCTTGTGTCACGGGGCGTTTTACCGACACCTGAAAACCCAGCGTGAAACCCAGGTCGTCTACCGATTCAATCGACCCGTCCGGCAGTCGACGCACGTTTCGGTCTTTGCCCAGCTCGGCGGCAATTGCCTTCAGTGATTGCGCGTCCGCCACGCCATAAATCGTCTTGCGCAACATGCTGGCCGTACCCATCGCAGGCGGCAAAGAAGCGTTGTCTTTGTGCGCGATCACGATGGCTGATCCGTCTTGTGCCAAAAAGCGGCCCCCGCTAGCGCCCACATTGACCGGTTCCAGCCCGTAGTCGCTCAGGTATTGTGTGCAGGCGGCTACGTCGTCCACGCCAAACACCAATGCATCCAGTCCGACAATATTCATGGGGTGATTCCTTTAAACAATACGGCTTCCTCAGCCATGAGGGTGAAATGGGATTCGTCTGCAATGGCGCCAGCGGCCAGCAATGGCCCGACCACAGTGGACTTCACGGCCTCTGCCAGTGCATGGGCCGATGCCAGGTCTTTGACCCAAAACTCGTCGATGGCGTCCACCGGGGCTGCATCGCCCGGTCGGTGCAACACCTCGTTGTGTACCTGACCATAAGGCAAGCTGCCTTTGACGGAATCGGCCAGGGCATGGCTGCAATCGCGCCAGGTTCTCAAAAATTGGGCGCTGTCCATCGACTCAACCTTGCTGAAGAACGAGAACAACTTGATGCTCCCACCGCCGTTTGTTGGCACCGAAACCTGCTGCTCCCGCACAGCAAGTTTGACCACCGAGGCCTGGTCCACAAAGCGGTCTTCATCAGGCCGCAGTTGCGTCAAATAAAAGGGCTGCTGCACAGAGTTCATCGCCTGTGCCGGGTCGTCAAACCAGATCTGGGTGACGAAGTCCCGGTTCAACGCAAAAGGGTCATTGGCAGGCCCACCTTTGCGAAAGCTGCCATCGACCACGCGGTTTTGGGCATAACGCTTCGGGGCGTGGCGGGGGTCTGCGGCGATGTACTTCGCCAC
>JANMMR010000623.1:0-18556 GCA_031373455.1 Rhodoferax sp. | reverse complement strand
GTCGGCGCGGCGCGCGGCCATGTCCGCCTCGGTGGGCGGCTCGGTCTCAAAGGTGCCGGTGCCGTGCAAGACGTGGTGGCCGTAGATCGCGGTGATGGCGGGCAGGTCGGCGTCGGTGCTGGCGCGGATGAGTGTCAGGGTTATGGGTTGCGGGAAAGTGGGGAAATGGAAAAATGCAAACTCGCAGGCTATAATGGAAGGCTATCCAGAGTGTCGCTGGCCGGGTGGCCATGTCGCGTGTCTCAAACTCTGGGTCAGATGTTGGATTCTAGGTGGCCGCAGCGTATCTACAGAAAATGCCTTTCAGGCAGTTTTTGGCCGCAACACACTGGATTTGACCCTTTATTTGGAATACATCATGGTCGTCATCCGACTCGCCCGTGGCGGTGCAAAAGCACGCCCGTTCTTCAACATTGTGGTGGCTGACAAGCGCACCCGCCGTGATGGCCGCTTCATCGAGCGTATCGGGTTTTACAACCCGATTGCGACCGAAAAAGAAGAAAGCATCCGCATCGCCCAGGACCGCCTGACGTACTGGCGTGGCGTGGGCGCGCAAGCGTCCCCGACCGTGGAGCGTTTGATCGCCCAGGCCGCCAAGAAAGTGGCGGCTTGACCTAGGGCTCCCTCGCTTGCCGCTTTGAGTGCGGCGCTGCCCCCCGATGGGGTGGTGCATCACTTGGGGCGGCATGGCGCGCGGCGTTTGTTATTGAGTGGCTGTGATGCTCACCAAACTCGAAGCCGCTGAATTGCCAGCGGATGCCATCGAAGTCGGGCGCATCCAGGATGCCTGGGGCATCAAGGGCTGGTTTCGGGTATTACCCCACAGTGCCGATCCGCAGGCCCTGTTTTCTTCCAAGCGCTGGTTCATTTTGCCCTCCGAACGGGGTGAAAAGACCTTTTCCGGCGTCTTGAAGCTCGCCATCCGCGAGGCCAAAACCCATTCCGATACAGTCGTTGCCACGGCCCAGGACATCGACGACCGCACCGACGCCGAGGCGCTCAAGGGTGCGCGCGTTTTTGTGGCGCGCTCAAGTTTCCCAACGGCAGAGAAAGACGAGTACTACTGGGTCGACCTGATTGGCCTGGAAGTGTTCAACCGCGAGCAGTTGAATTTGGGCCAGGTGAAGGATTTATTGACCACCGGCCCGCAAACCGTGCTGGTACTTGAGTTCGAATCCGAGGGGAAAATCCAGGAGCGCATGATTCCTTTTGTAGCTGCCTTTGTCGACGATGTGGATTTGAAGACGCGCAGGATCACCGTTGATTGGCAAGCTGATTACTGACGGTCCCCATGCGTTTTGACGTCATCACGCTTTTCCCGGAACTCTTCGCGCCTTTCCTGACGACGGGCGTCACGCGCCGGGCGTTTGAGTCCGGCCAGGTCGATGTCAAGTTCAGCAACCCCCGTGATTTTGCCCAGGGCAATTACCGGAGGGTCGACGACCGGCCGTTTGGCGGAGGCCCCGGCATGGTCATGATGGCCGAGCCGCTGGCCCTGTCGGTGGCCCAGGCCCGTGCCAGCCGGCCTGATCCGGCGCCAGTCGTGTTGTTTTCTCCCATTGGCAAGGCGCTCGACCATGCCGCCGTGCAGCGCTGGGCCGACAGTTCAGGCGCAATTCTGGTTTGCGGGCGGTATGAAGGGCTTGACCAGCGTTTCATCGACGAATGTGTCACCGAGCAGATCAGTTTGGGCGACTTTGTGCTCTCCGGTGGCGAAATTGCCGCCATGGCCTTGCTGGACGCGGTGGCGCGCCTGCAACCCGGCGTGTTGGGCGATGGTGACAGCCACGCGCAAGACAGCTTTAACCCGGCACTCGACGGCCTGCTGGACTGCCCGCACTACACCCGCCCCGAAGCCTGGCGCGGCAAAACCGTGCCGGCCGAGGTGATGTCGGGTCACCACGCGCAGATCGACCGCTGGCGCCGGGACCAGCGCCTGATGTTGACCGCCCGGCTGCGGCCCGATCTGATTGTTGTGGCTCGGGGCCAAGGGCGCCTGGACGCGAAGGACGAGGCGGTACTTGCGAAAGTCGGCACTATCGGGCTATAATGGCAGGCTAACCGATCCTCTGTCCGGCCGCATTGTTGACGAACTGTCTGCAACGTAATAAAAAACGAAACAGGCAATTCAAAACAGGCAATTCGCGTCATCCCGACCGAATCCCAAGCGTCATCCTGACGCAGGCGCGTGCAAGATCACAGAAGGTACATCATGAATCTGATCCAGACCCTTGAGCAGGAAGAAATCGCCCGCCTCGGCAAAACCATTCCGGAATTCTCGCCTGGCGACACCGTCGTTGTGAGCGTCAACGTGGTTGAAGGCACGCGCAAACGTGTCCAGGCCTATGAAGGCGTGGTGATCGCCAAGCGCAATCGCGGCCTCAACAGCGGCTTCATCGTGCGCAAAATTTCCAGCGGTGAAGGCGTGGAGCGCACGTTCCAGACCTACAGCCCCTTGATCGCCGGCATCGAAGTCAAACGCCGTGGCGATGTGCGCCGTGCCAAGCTGTATTACCTGCGCGACCGCAGCGGCAAATCGGCCCGTATCCGCGAAAAACTGCCAGCACGCAAGGCAGCGGCGGAATAAGCGCCGCTTTCACGCACTGCTTTCCAGCAAAAACCGCCGCAGCGAAAGCGCCCGGCGGTTTTTTTGCGCTTGTCACCCCAGATCGCACGCCTGTCCCGTGAACGCAACGCCCATCCTGACTCCGTTGTCCAGCATTCCCAACTTTGACCCGCGCAAGGTGGCGGTTGCAGGAATCGACTCGCACCTGCCGCAAATTGCCGCCAAAGCGCTCCAGCCGCAGGCCCTGCGGCAGCGGTTTCAACACCAGCCGATCTGGCAGCCCGAGGTGCGCGAGGAGCTGCCGTACGCACAGCGCACACCCATGCGGGCAGCCGTGCTCGTGCCAGTGGTCATGCGCGACCAGCCCACGGTGCTGCTGACAGAGCGCACAGCACATTTGTCAACCCATTCAGGGCAAATTGCCTTTCCTGGCGGCAAGGCCGACGAAGGCGATGCCGACGAGGCAGCAACGGCCCTGCGCGAAGCCGAGGAGGAGGTGGGTTTGGCACATGGATTTGTACAGGTGCTGGGAAACTTGCCGGTTTACGTCACAGGCTCGTCCTTCATCATCACACCCGTGGTCGCTCTGGTGCAACCGGGTTTTGCGCTCAGTCCCAATGCCAATGAAGTGGCTGACGTTTTTGAGGTGCCACTGGCGTTTTTGATGAATCCGGCCAACCACCATCGGCATCGGATCGAGATCAACGGCTTGCAGCGCGAGTGGTTTTCCATGCCCTACCAGATGCATGGCGAAGCGGAGTCACGCTTCATCTGGGGCGCCACGGCCGGCATGCTGCGCAACCTCTACCGGTTTTTGGCCGCATAGGGTGGCTATCATTGCCGGATGAGTTTCTCGGCAATTCTTTTTGCGTTGCTCCTGGAGCAGGCCCGGCCACTGGGGCCAGGCAACCCCGTGCATGCCGCGATGCGGTCCTGGGTGCGCAAGGCGCGGCACAATTTTGATGCCGGACAACACCCCCATGCGTGGCTCGCCTGGAGCGTGGCAGTCTTGCTGCCCACTGGCATTGCCCTGGCTATTCACTGGTTGCTGGTTGCCACGCTGGGATGGTTTGTGGCAGTCCTGTGGAACATCGCTGTCTTGTATGTGAGTCTCGGGTTTCGCCAATTCAGCCACCATTTCACCGGTATTCGTGATGCGCTGGAAGCGGGCGACGACGCCCAGGCGCGCCGATTGCTTGCGGACTGGCGGCAAATCGACGCGCGTGAGCTCCCTACCAGCGAAATCGTTCGCCAGGTGATCGAACACTCGGTTCTGGCGGCACACCGGCATGTCTTTGGCGTGCTGGCATGGTTCTCGGTGTTGGCCGCGTTGGGCCTGGGCCCGGCGGGTGCCGTGCTCTACCGGCTCAGTGAGTTTGTGCCCCGTTATTGGGCCCACCAGGGCGACGCAGAACACCACCCGGTCAGTCCGGCGTTGTTGAGCGCGTCCAGTCGCGTCTGGCAAATTGTGGATTGGGTGCCAGCGCGGATCACGGCGTTTGGCTTTGCGGTGGTCGGAAGTTTTGAGGAAGCCATTGATGCCTGGCGCACTTACGTTGAGCGCAGCAATGGCAAACCCAGCGAGGATGGCATCATCCTGGCTGCGACTTCAGGCGCAGTGAATGTCCGACTGGGCGCAGAAAGGCCCGAATTGCAGGCAGCAGCGCCGGATGTGCCCGGCCAGCCGGTCGGCCAGGAAGCCCAATTGGCCCATTTGAGCAGCATCGTTGGCCTGGTGTGGCGGTCGGTCGTGATGTGGATTGTGCTGCTGGCGCTGCTCAGCCTGGCCCGGCTTTTGGGTTGAACTGTCGGGGTGAATTGCAGGGCTGGTTCAATACCGCGACTGACTCAACTCCGCGAACAAACGGCCGTAAATCTGGTAGCGGCTCACGCAGATTTGATCGTGGGCAGCGTTGTGTTCATCGGCCGACACAGCGGCGATCACCCCGCAACCAGGCTCGTGAAGGTGGGTGCAGTTGTAAAACCGGCAGTTCGCTACGTGGGGCTTGAGGTCTGGCATATAGGCCGCCAATTGGGCCGGATCAATGTGGTTCAGACCAAATTCCTGAAAGCCTGGCGAGTCAAGCAAGGCCGTGTTTTCGCCACCACCCGCATCGGCATTCACCCAATACCAGGTGGTGCTGGTGGTGGTGTGTTTGCCCGCGTTCAACGCCTGTGAGACTTCGCCGGTTTGCGCCAGTGCGCCCGGGCTCAGCAAATTGATCAGCGTGCTTTTGCCTGCGCCCGACGGGCCCAGTACCAGCGTGGTTTTGCCGTGCAGCAGTTTGAGCAACTCGACCCGGTCCACGTCACCCGAACGCTTCAACGACAGCGGCAACACGCCGTAACCCATGTGGCGATACGGCAGCAGGCGTTGCCACGCCCGCTCGAACGGTTCCACCATATCGCTTTTGTTCAACGCGATGATCGGCAGGATGTGCTCGGCTTCCGCAGCAATGAGCGCACGCGACAGCTGGGTTGCCGAAAATTCCGGGTCGGCGGCCAGCAGGATCAGCACCTGGTCGAGATTGGCCGCAAATGATTTGGTGCGCAACTCGTCTTGCCGGTAAAACAGGTTGCGCCGCTCTTCGATTTTTTCAATCGTTCCCTCGTCGCCGGTGGCCAGCCACAGGACCCGGTCGCCCACGACACCTTGGCTCTTCTTGCCGCGCGAGTGGCAGATCAGCCGCCGCCCGAGGGGCGTTTCCACCAGAAAATGGCGGCCATGGTTGGAGACGATCAAGCCGGGTTCAAGCACCCGCGCGGTCATGCCAGCAGCGCGTCAATGTGGGCGGCGCATTCAAGGTCCGTGGCCGAAATGCCACCCACGTCATGGGTGTTGTAGCGCACCACACAACGGCTGAATTCCACGGTCATCTGCGGGTGGTGATCCTGCCGGTGGGCGACCAGTGCCACGGCGTTGGCAAAGGCCATGGTCTCGAAGTAGTTGCTGAAAGCGAAGGTCTTTTCAATTGCAACGGCCGCGCCGTCGCCATCGAGCCGCCAGCCCTCCAGTTTGGCCAGGGCCGAGACAATTTCGGTGGCCGAAAGCGCGCGCCGTGTGACGCCTTTCCAGTCTTTGATGGCAAGTGCTGATGTCAACGTGACTCCTGCATGGGCCTGCAACCCGCTAGGCCGACATGCGCGTCAAGCGCTCGCTGGCGGGCGGGTGGGAGTAATAAAACTTCACAAAGAGCGGATCCGGTGTGAGGGTCGAGGCATTGTCTTCGTAGAGCTTGAGCAACGCCGTCGAGAGGTCTGCGCCGCTGGTTTGCTTGACGGCGTAAGCGTCGGCTTCAAACTCGTGTTTGCGTGACAACTGCGCGAAGAGCGGGGTCACGAAAAAGCTGAACACGGGCGCTGCCATCATGAAGAGCAGCAATGCCAAGGCATCATTGGGCCCGGCCAGATTGGGCGTGACACCCAATCCCGTATAAAACCAGCTTTGTGACGCCAGCCAGCCCAGCAGCGCAAAACCTGCCAGGCTCATGGCAAACATCGACAGGATGCGTTTGAGAATGTGCTTGTGTTTGAAGTGGCCGAGTTCATGGGCCAGTACGGCGTCGACTTCAGGCGCTGAGAGCTTGGCCAGCAGGGTGTCGTAAAACACGACCCGTTTGGATGCGCCAAATCCGGTGAAATAGGCGTTGGCATGCGCGCTGCGTTTGCTGCCGTCCATCACGTACAGGCCCTTGGCGGAAAAGCCGCAGCGCTGCATCAAGGTCGTGACGCGGGCTTTGAGGGATTCATCTTCCAGCGGCTTGAATTTGTTGAACAGCGGTGCGATGAAGCTCGGGTAGATCAACAGGAGCAGCAGGTTGAATGCCATCCACAAACCCCAGGCCCACAACCACCACAGGTTGCCCAAAGCGCCCATCACCCACAGGATCAGCGCCACGATGGGCAAACCAATCGCGGCACCGACGAGCGTCGATTTCAGCTGGTCAGCCAGCCACAACTTGAACGTCATCTTGTTGAAACCAAAACGCTCTTCGAGCACAAAGGTTTGGTACAGCGTGACCGGCAACTCGATCAAGCTGCCCATGAAGGCAAAAGCGGCCAGCACGGCCAATTGCTGCCAAAGGCCGGCGCCCATGAGGGCCATCAGGCCCTGGTTCAAAACGTCGAGGCCGCCGAACAACGTCCAGCCAAGCAACACGGCGGCACCCAGTGCCAACTCCAGCAGGCCCAGGCGCGCTTTGGCAATGGTGTAGTCAGCCGCCTTTTGGTGGGCTGCCAAGGTGATTTGAGCGGCAAAGGCAGGGGGCACCGCAGTGCGATGCTGCGCCACATGGCGGATTTGGCGCGAGGCCAGCCAGAACTTCAGCGCAATGCCAATCAAAAGGCTGGCGGCAAAAAGCAGGGTCAGCAGCGTGGCCGGTGAAGTCGAAGGGGTCATTGGTCTCAAGTTTAGGCCATCGGTGACAATTCAAGCCATGCCCGACAAAAAGCCGCAGGAGCCGACCTCACACATTGCGTCGCCGGCCTTGCCGATTCACGGGCAGCACCTACCGCAGGCCTTGGCACTGAAAAAATCCGAGCAAAACCTGGTCTGGCTGGATTGCGAAATGACCGGCCTTGACCCCGCGGTCGACCGCATCATTGAAGTCGCCGTGGTTGTGACAGGCCCTGAGTTGACACCCCGCATTGAAGGCCCGGTTTTGGTAATCCACCAAAGCGATGCCCTGCTCGCAGGCATGGACAAATGGAACACCGGAACCCATGGCAAAAGCGGACTCACCGACAAAGTGCGCACGTCGACCCTCACTGAAACGCAGGCCGAATCCCAAATCATCGAGTTCATCAGCCACTACGTGAAAAAAGGCGTTGCGCCGCTGTGTGGCAACAGCATCAGCCAGGACCGGCGTTTCCTGGTGAACTACATGCCGCAGCTCGAAGCGTTTTTGCACTACCGCAACGTTGACGTGAGCACATTGAAGGAACTTGCCAAACGCTGGCGCCCCGAGGTGTACAAGGGCTTCAAAAAGAAGCAGCGCCACACGGCGCTGGCCGACGTGCACGAATCGATCGACGAGTTGGCCTATTACCGGGAAAATTTTCTGGCGGCAAAAAGCGGCCCTTGAGGCGTTTGAGGCTTTTGAAGCTTTTGAAGAGGTCAGCCAAACCGGTGACCTAAATAAAATTAGGTAAAAACCCGGACTCATGCCATAATCGAAGGCTGCGCAGGGAAACCCGCGCATTTGCACATCTCCCTTCACTCACCGGGCTACAAACAGTTTCGACGGAATCGATTCTGAGCCGGTTCCAAGGAACCGGCCAACAACAAGCCCCAAGCGCCAGCCGATCCCCAGAGAAGGGGCCAGGCACAGCGGCCTGATTCACAGGCCACGGCGCCGGCTTCGTTTGATGGTTGATGTTTACCGGAAGCGTTTTGCTTCCTCAACCATTGACGGGGCAGCGGCTCTTTGAGCCGTGTCTCGTGTGAGAAAAAAATGACTGACACTTTTTCTGTGGCGGGCGACTTCGCGCCTGCGCAATCCGGCGACCTGGCTTCCAGCGATTCCAGCACGTCCATCGATTCCTTCACCAGCCAGTCGGCTGATTACTTCGCGCAGCCTTCGCCGGCGGCAGATGCCGTGAGCGTTGTCGAAGCGGCGGTTGAAGCCAAACCCAATGGGTTCCTGGCTCTGGGCCTGGCGCCCGAGCTGATCCAGGCCGTGACCGACCTGGGCTTCACCGACCCCACCACCGTGCAGAGCAAGACCATTCCCCTGGCGATGCAAGGCACCCAGGACGGCGTCACACGGTTTGTCGACCTGATGGTCTCCAGCCAGACTGGCAGCGGCAAAACCGCCGCCTTCCTGCTGCCGGTGTTGCACACCCTGCTCAAGCAGCAGGCCGATGCGGAAGCCAAAGAGCGCGACGACTTCGCCCGCGCCACGGCGGACGCGGCTGCCAAAGGCGAGCCGGCGCCGAAACGCCCGAAACGCAAAGACCCGACCAACACCCGCAATTTCAAGGCCGCCGAACCCGGCGCGCTGATTTTGTGCCCCACGCGCGAACTCGCGCAGCAGGTGGCACACGACGCCATTGACCTGGTGCGCCATTGCCGCGGCCTGCGCATTGCCAACGTGGTCGGCGGCATGCCCTACCAGTTGCAAATCGCCAAGCTGCAAAACGCCAACCTCGTGGTTGCCACGCCCGGCCGCCTGCTCGACCTGCAACGCTCAATGCAGATCAAGCTCGACAAGGTGCAGTTTCTGGTGGTGGACGAGGCCGACCGCATGCTCGACCTGGGCTTTGCCGACGACCTGGCTGAAGTCAACCAGCTCACCATCGAACGCAAACAGACCATGATGTTCAGCGCCACACTGGCGCCGCGCATCCAGCAGTTGGCCACCCGCGTGATGCGCGAGCCGCAGCGTTTGCAGATCGATTCGCCGCAAGAGAAACACCAAAACATCAAACAGGTCATGTTCTGGGCGGACAACGCGCAGCACAAGCGCAAGTTGCTCGACCACTGGCTGCGTGACACCACCATCAACCAGGCGATTGTGTTCGCCAGCACGCAAATTGAATGCGACGGCCTGGCCAACGACTTGCAGCAAGAAGGCTTCAGTGCCGTGGCCTTGCACGGCGCCTTGAACCAGGGCCTGCGCAACCGCCGCCTGATGGCATTGCGTGAAGGCCATGTGCAGATTCTGGTGGCCACCGACGTTGCTGCGCGCGGCATCGACGTGCCCACCATCAGCCACGTGTTCAACTTCGGCCTGCCGATGAAAGCCGAAGACTACACGCACCGCATTGGCCGCACCGGCCGCGCCGGTCGTGACGGCCTGGCTGTCACACTGGCCGAGTTCCGTGACCGCCGCAAGATTTTTGACATCGAAGCCTACAACCGCCAGCCGATCAAGGCCGACGTGATTCCGGGCCTGGAGCCCAAGCAGCGTTTCCCTGAATCGCGCCCGGGTTCGAACTTCGGTGGCCGTGTGAGCCATGCGGCCCGTGGCGGCAACGACGGGTTCTCGCGTGACCGCAAGTTCGGCGGCGGCGGTGCTGGTGCCCGTGGCGGAAATAGTGGCGGATTTGGTGGCGGTTTTGGTGCGCCTCGCGGCAATTTCCAGGACGGCCCGCCCGCGGGCCCGCGTTTCGCAGGTGCAGATGGATTCAACCAGGGCCATAACCAGGGCCACAACCCGGGCGGCGAGCGTGGCGGTGATTTCAGCTACCAGCGCAAGGGCGGCTTCAACGACCGTTTTGCGGGTGACCGCAATCCGGCTGAGCGCAATTTCGGCGACCGCAAACCGCCTTTCGCCAAACCGGCCGGCGCCAAAGCCTTCCGGCCGGCGCCTGGCCCCAAGGTTTTTGTGCCGCGTGACGCGCAAAAGCGCCCCGCGCGCAACGCCTGATCCGGCGTTTATCGTCGCAGCCAAATTGCCTCAATAATTAACACCCATGTTAATTATTGAGGCGTTTCAGGGTGATTTTGCAAAAAAGTGGTTAAAAACCGATACCAAGTCACGTGAAATGGTTATAGTTTGCTATATTAAATATAGCACCTACTGATCGCCTCAAATAACCTGAACACAGCGGCCAGCGCAGCT
This sequence comes from Rhodoferax sp., assembly GCA_031373455.1. Taxonomy (GTDB): domain Bacteria; phylum Pseudomonadota; class Gammaproteobacteria; order Burkholderiales; family Burkholderiaceae_C; genus JANYCG01. Next base: position 8,425 of record JANMMR010000623.1, on the reverse strand, counting down.
TTCGAGCCGCGCCGGCCGTTTTGCCATGGCGTCACGCCTTCTCGGTCGACTCGATCACCGTCCGGGTGATCACCACCGGCCGCTCGCCAATGTGAAACGCCAGCTTGCGGTCCCGCAGCGCGGCGTCTGAGGCCGTCAGGCGCTCGAAACGGCGCAGGTGTTCCGTCCAGGACGCGTCGACGATCTGCTCCACAAATCGCCCGGGCGTACTCACGTCGCGCAGCAACTCCCACCCGATCGCGCCGTGGCGCAGGCGGCCGCTGCGGCTTTGCTGCATCAGCGCACGAAACTCGGTGGCCCGCGCCGGGTCAATGTAATACTCAACGCTGGTCACCACATGGCCACTTTGAGGCGGAGACGCCGCCACCGGAACGCGGAATGAGTCCGATGGCGTGAGGTCTTCCTCCGCGCGTTGGTCTTTCATGCGCCAGATCGCCCACAACATGGTGGCAAAACCCGACACCGCCCCCACCACCACGCTGACCTGCACGGTGGACAACGTGGCCACCTGCCCCCAAGTGGCCGCACCCAGGGCGCTGGCGCCCATGATGGCCATCTGGTACATCGACATGCAGCGCGCGCGCACCCAATCGGGCAAGCCCATTTGCAGCGACACACTCAGGGCATTGGCCGTGGTGATCCACGCTGTGCCCAGGGCAAACATGGCCGGCACGGCGATCCAGGCGTTGGGCGAAAAAGCAACGACGAGCATCGCCGCCGACTGCAACAAGGCGCTTCGGGCCACCAGGCCATTGCGTGACCACAGTTGGCGCAGCCGCGGCATGTACAAGGCCGCGGCAATGGCCCCCGAGCCCATGGCGGCCAGCATCAGCGTGTAAGTGCCCGCACCGCCGCCGTGCAAACCGCGCGCCACCAGCGGAAGCAGCGCGAGCAACGCCGTGCTGTGGAAGAAAAACAGCGAGATCAGCACCAGCACACCCTGCAGGTGGCTGGACTGCCGTGCAAACTGCAAACCCACACGGATGGCACTCAGGAGTTTTTCCGGCCCCAAGGGCGGCGGCTGCACCGTGCGCTGCCAGCGTGAAATGGCAAACGCCGCCATCAATGACAGGACGGCGTTGAGCAGGAACACGTAGGCGCTGCCCAAACTGGCAATCAGGGCGCCGGCGATGAGCGGCCCCACAATGCGCGAGGCATTCATGGCGATGCCGTTGAGCGCGAGCGCGGCAGGCAGTTTGTCGCGCGGAACGAGCTCGGGCACGATCGCCGCATACACCGGCCAGCGCAGCGCCAGGCCAACCCCATTGGCGAAGGTAAGCGTGAGCAAAATCGCCGGGGTGATGACGCCGGCGAACACCGTGACGCTCAGGACAACGGCCACCAGCGCCACCCAGATCTGCGTCATCAGAAAAAAGCGCTTGCGGTCCAGAATGTCTGCCAATGCGCCGCTGGGCAAACCAAGCAGAAAGACCGGCAGGGTCGAAGCCGTTGCCACCAGCGCCACCCAGATGGGCCGGGTGGTGAGTGAAGTCATCATCCACGCGGCGGCCACATCGTTCATCCACAGGCAGGCGTTGGCCGTTGCCCAGGTGAACCACAACATCCGGAATACTGGCACCTGCAAGGGCGCCAGCGCTGCCGCCAGCGAGGAGGTGGGCGCCTGCGGCTCGCCGATTTGCGGGGAAGGGCTGGGCATGGGCGCCTGCTTACATCAGCAGGTGCTCGCCTGCGTTGTCGCCGCCCAAAGTCACGTAGTTCACCTTGCGGATGTCCATCAACTTTTTGCCGCCCGCGTAACTGATGGAGCTTTGCACGTCCTGTTCCATCTCGATCAGCGTGTCGGCCAGATTGCCCTTGATCTCTTCGAGAATGCGCTTGCCTTCCACGTGCTTGTATTCACCCTTGTTGAAGTCGCTGGCTGAGCCGTAGTATTCCTTGTACAGCTTGCCGTCGACTTCGACCGTGGCGCCAGGCGACTCTTCGTGGCCGGCAAACAGGGAACCGATCATCACCATCGTGGCGCCGAAGCGGATCGATTTGGCGATGTCGCCGTGGTCGCGGATGCCGCCGTCGGCGATGATGGGCTTGGTCGCTACCCGCGCGCACCACTTGACGGCCGAGAGCTGCCAGCCGCCGGTGCCGAAGCCGGTTTTGAGTTTGGTGATGCACACTTTGCCCGGGCCTACGCCCACTTTGGTGGCGTCGGCGCCCCAGTTTTCCAGGTCAATCACAGCCTCCGGCGTGGCAACATTGCCGGCGATGACGAAGGCTGCAGGCAGTTTTTCCTTCAGGTAAACGATCATGTTTTTCACGCTGTCGGCATGGCCGTGGGCGATGTCGATGGTGATGTACTCCGGGCAAAGGCCTTCGGCCACGAGTTGGTCGACGGTGGCGTAATCGGGCTTTTTCACGCCCAGGGAAATCGAGGCGTAGAGGCCTTTGGACTTCATTTCCCGCACAAACTGGAGGTTGTCCAGGTCAAAACGGTGCATCACGTAAAAGTAGTTGTTTTGGGCCAGCCACTGGCAGATTTTCACGTCGACCACGGTTTTCATGTTGGCCGGCACCACCGGCAGGCGAAAACGCCGCCCTCCCAGATCCACACCAGCGTCACATTCGGAGCGGCTCTCTACCCGGCACTTGCGTGGCAGGAGAAGGATGTTGTCATAGTCAAAAATTTCCATGTTCAAGGCTCCGTGGCGCTGTGGTTTGCGTGCTGTTTGCGGACAAAAAAAACCGGGCCACATCCATTGGGGCCCGGTGCCTGATTCTACGCCGACAGGCGGTGGCCATCAGCGGCATTGGCTTGAGGCGCTGGCGACGAGTTGGCCGCGGCTGTCCACAACCCAGCCGACCACCCGCATTTTTCCCGGGTTGCTGCCCGCCGGAAGGCTCATGGGGCGGGATTCAAAGCTGCGCTGGCCCGAGTTCCAAGTCAACACCAAGGCGTTTCTAACCAACAACCGCTCCACCGGGCTGCCGTCCTCACCCGCCCGGATTTCCTGTGCCATCACCAACCAGGCGGTAAGGGGGTATTGGAAGGGTGGTCGCCCGGATGGCGCTTTCAATGGCAATGTCAGTTCAATGGAGGCTCCCATGTAGCCGCCCAGGGCGACGCCATGGGCCACGCGCAATTTGACGTCCAGCGCCCCTGGCAGGCGCCTGGTGCGGGAGTTTGCGGGTGGGGAATTCAGATGGCTGGCCGGTGGGGCCAGACCCAGCGATTCAAGGCGCTGCAAGCTGTCTTGGCGGGCGGCTGCCGACAAAGGCGCATCATCGCCTGTGGCGCTGGGAACGATCCAGTCGATTGCCAAACCTTTCATTGCGGGTCTTTGGGCCTTCGGGTCGGCCCAACAACTGGCGCAATCCGCGTTGATAAAGCGCTCCAGAATTTCCACAGGCGCCCGCTGGCCATCGCTGCTGCAGGACGACTGCGCCATGGCGGGCGTCAACACTGCGCACGCCGCGAGTGTCACAATCAACCGGGCTGGACACGAAAAAATTGAAACCATGTGCGGAATAACTCCATTGGCTTTGCTGGACATCTTGATAAATTGCCATGGCAGTTTACAAAACGGGTGCCCCGCGCGGTGAGCCTTCTTTTCATTCTGTCAGCGGGTTTTCTGGTGGGCATGAAACACGCCACCGAACCCGACCACGTGGCAGCGGTGGCGACGCTTGCTTCAGGCCGCCAGACATTGGCGCAAGCCCTGTTGCAGGGCGCCGCATGGGGCATTGGCCACGCCACGACCCTGATGGTGTTGGGCAGCATCGTGTTGGCGTTGGGCAAGTCGATCCCGCCTGGCATGACACTGGCGCTTGAGTTTGCCGTCGCTGCGATGCTGATCGCGCTGGGAGGGAATGTGCTCCTGCGCCTGCGGCGGCAAAACACTGATTTTCATGCCCATCGTTGTCCTTCTGACGACCAACAGGCGCAAGACCACGCGCGAGGCCTTCCTTTGCGTGCCCTGACGGTGGGCATGATGCACGGCATGGCCGGATCTACGGCGTTGATTCTGCTCAGCCTCGAGGCGGTGGAATCGCATGCGCTGGGCCTGGCCTACATTGCCTTGTTCGGCTTGGGTTCCATCGTTGGCATGGCGCTGTTGTCGGTCGCGATGTCGGTGCCGCTTCGGTTCTTGGCTGCGGCCCGCCTCGTCTGGCTGCACAAGGGCGCCACGGCCGCAGTGGGAGCATTCAGCTGTATGTTGGGCATCGCGATGGGCTGGCGCGTCGGTGTTGCCGGGGGCATGTTCTCTTGATGACACAACCCGCAAGATTCGAATAAGCCGGAGCAAGTGTGTCCTGGCGCCAGCCCCGAATGAATCTGCGCCTGGATTCCTACAATGGGGGCATGTATTCTGAAGCTCCCGTTGCCAGTGCCCACCCGGTAGTCGCGCCAACCTCCCCCCTTTTGCAGAACCTCAACCCCGAGCAGCTCGCTGCGGTGGTGCTGCCCAATGAACACGCCCTGATTCTGGCCGGCGCCGGCTCGGGCAAAACCCGGGTGCTCACCACACGCATCGCCTGGCTTCTGCAAAACGGGCTGGTTTCGCCGGGCGGCGTGCTGGCGGTGACCTTCACCAACAAGGCCGCCAAAGAGATGATGACGCGGCTCACCGCCATGCTGCCCGTGAATGTGCGCGGCATGTGGATCGGCACCTTCCACGGCCTGTGCAACCGCTTTTTGCGCGCGCATTACAAGATGGCCAACTTGCCCCAGGCGTTCCAGATTCTGGACACCCAGGACCAGCTCAGTGCCATCAAGCGCCTCTACAAGCAGTTTGATATCAACAGCGAGCGTTTTCCGCCCAAACAAACGCAGTGGTTCATCGGCGGCTGCAAGGAAGATGGCTTGCGGCCTTCAGCGGTCGAGGCGAACGACTCTGACACCCGCAAGAAGGTCGAGATCTACCAGCTCTACGAGGAGCAGTGCCAACGCGAAGGTGTGGTCGATTTCGGTGAGCTGATGTTGCGTTCGTACGAGCTTCTGCGCGACAACCCCGCCATCCGCGAGCATTACCAGCGGCGTTTTCGCTACATCCTGATTGACGAGTTCCAGGACACCAACAAGCTGCAATACGCCTGGATCAAGATGCTGGCCGGGCAAGGCTCGAGTGCAACCGCCGCCCCGGGCGGCTCGGTGTTGGCGGTCGGCGACGATGACCAGAGCATTTACGCCTTTCGCGGCGCGCGGGTCGGCAACATGGCCGATTTTGTGACCGAGTTCAACGTCAGCCACCAGATCAAGCTCGAGCAAAACTACCGCAGCGGCAGCAACATTCTGGATTCAGCCAATGCGCTCATCAGCCACAACCAGCGCCGCCTGGGTAAAAACCTGCGCACCGACCAGGGTGCGGGCGAGCCGGTGCGCGTGCTCGAGTCGCCCAGCGATTTTGCCGAGGCGCAGTGGATGGTTGACGAAATCAAACAACTCGTGCGCGACGACGTGGAAAGAAAGGAAATTGCTGTTCTGTACCGCAGCAATGCCCAGAGCCGCGTGATCGAGACGGCGCTTTTCAACGCGGCCATGCCCTACAAGGTCTACGGGGGTTTGCGCTTTTTCGAACGCGCCGAGATCAAACACGCGTTGGCGTATTTGAGGCTGCTGGAGAACCCCAGCGACGACACCAGCTTCCTGCGCGTCGTCAATGTGCCGGCCCGCCATATCGGTGCGCGTTCTCTAGAGAAATTGCAAGATATCGCCAAAGTGCAAGGTGGCTCGCTACACGATGCGGTGGCGGCGCTCTCAGGCAAAGCCGGTTCGAATATCGGCGCGTTTGTCGCCATGCTGGATGTGCTACGCGAACAGACGCAAAACCTCTCGCTGCGGGAAATCATCGAATTGGTGCTGGACCACAGTGGCCTGGTTGAGCACTACCGGGCCGACCGCGAAGGCGCCGACCGGGTGGAGAACCTGGAGGAGCTGGTCAACGCGGCCGAGAGTTTTGTGACCCAGGAAGGTTTTGGCCGCGACGCCGTGGCCTTGCCCGTTGACGAGCTGGCGGGCGGTGCAGCGCCAGATGCCACGCTGCCAGCGCCAGACGCGGAAACCGGCGAAACCCTGTCGCCCCTGGCCGCCTTCCTGACCCACGCCGCGCTGGAGTCGGGCGACAACCAGGCGCAGGCCGGGCAGGATGCTGTGCAACTGATGACGGTGCACGCCAGCAAGGGCCTGGAATTCGATTGTGTGTTCATCGGTGGGCTTGAAGAAGGCCTGTTTCCGCATGAAAACTCGATGAACAGCCAGGACGGGCTGGAAGAAGAGCGCCGCCTGATGTATGTGGCCATCACCCGCGCCCGCAAACGCCTGTATTTGAGCCATTCGCAGACGCGCATGCTGCATGGTCAAACGCGGTACAACGTCCGGAGCCGCTTCTTAGATGAGCTGCCTGAAGACGCCTTGAAGTGGGTGACTTCAAAACCCGTTCAAAATTCATCTGATTTCAGGAATTCTCAGTATTTTGGTTCAAAATATATAGCAAACAATAGCCAACATTCGAGACTTGAATCACGAAAAATATCTGGTTTTGGAAACGAGAAAGATATTTCAATTCCGCCGCAGAAGGAAACGGGCATTCACGGCATTCGCGCCCAGATGAAAGTGTTTCACAACAAGTTCGGAGAAGGTGTGGTGCTGGCCATAGAAGGCACTGGCGGCGACGCCCGGGCGCAGATCAATTTTCCGCGCCACGGCGTCAAATGGCTGGCTCTGGGCATCGCCAAGTTGACGCCGCTGCCCTAGTTGCATTGTCCGGGCCCATGCCTTTCGGCACTGGCGAGACCCGGCACTTCGCGGTAAAGTACGCCAAATCACAATTTCCAGCAGTGCAATTCATGCGGTGGCATGGCGGAGGCCCCAGATTGACAACCTACCAGCAACGCAAACCCGAAGCAGCCGATTCCAAAACCGGGCTTGCGCGCCGCGCCACGGACACCCACCTCAGTGGCATGCGGATCGAAGAAGGCAACAGCGACGAGGTCTGGAAGGACTGGGAAGACGCGATAAACCAGCAAGAGCCTGAGCTGGAGCCAACCCAGCCGTCGCCGCTGGAGTGACGGGCCTGCGAAATAGTTGACAGTTGACGATTCGGCCTGGTTCTTCGAGGCGCGTCGAAACCTTGGAAACTTATGTTGTGGGACCGTCTCCAACCCGCCTTATCCCAACCGACAGGAGTTCGCGATGGTCCGTCTACCCTCTGCCAAACTGGTGAAAACCACACTTTTTGCAGCCACTTTTTCTGCTCTGGCCGCCACAACGGCGCCGTCCGTTTTTGCCGCCGACACCCCCAGCACCCCGGCCGCCGGTGACCGGCTCGTTTCGGCCCGCAAGGCGATTGACGTGAAAGACTGGAGCCGCGCCATGTTTGAGTTGAACCAGGCGGTGCGCGACGAACCCCGCAATGCCGACGTGCACAACCTGCTGGGCTACACCTACCGCAAACGTGCAACCCCAGATATCGCCAAGGCCTTCGAGCACTACAAGACCGCGCTGAGCCTCAACCCCCGCCACAAAGGCGCCCACGAATACATCGGCGAGGCCTATTTGACCGACAAGAAACCGGCCGAGGCGGAAAAACACCTGGCGCAGCTCGAAGCCATCTGCGGCAACAAAACCTGCGAAGAGTATGCGGACCTCGCCAAGGCCCTGGCCGACTACAAGGCGAAGAACTGAGGGCTTGGCGGCAGCGATCCGCGCAGCGGCGGATTGAAGCGACTCCAGTTCATGTACATCTTATTGTCCAGACATGAGGAATCCGCAGCGACAAAGCAAAGAGGGCGTATGCGCCGGGTTTCGACGGCAACTGCTTGAGTTGGTGCGCACAGGACGGCACGGCATTGTGATCCACATCATAATTAACATGGGTGTTAATTATTGCGCAAAAATCCCCGCTTTTTCGGATTTTCAGCAAAAAAACGGCAATGAAGTCACAAATAATATGAATAGTTTGCTATATATAATATAGCAAACCTAAGCCTTGCCTTTCCAGCCCTCAAACCAGCTTGCTCGCCCGCCCCGCCCAATATTTGTCCCGCAACAGGCGTTTGTAGAGTTTGCCCGTCGGGTGCCTCGGCAGCTCGGCTTCAAAGTCGATGGAGCGCGGGCATTTGATGGGTGAGAGATGTTCGCGGCAAAAGGCCATCAGCTCGGCGGCCAGCTCGGGGCCAGCATCGGCCATATTGCGCGGCTGAACGACGGCTTTGACCTCTTCGCCAAACTCCTCGTTGGGCACGCCGATCACGGCCACGTCCATCACCTTGGGGTGGGTGACGAGCAGGTTCTCGGATTCCTGCGGGTAGATGTTGACGCCGCCCGAGATGATCATGTGGGCTTTGCGGTCTGTGAGGTACAAAAAACCTTCGGCGTCTACGTAACCAATATCGCCGAGCGTCGTCCAGCCTTGCGCGTTTTTGGATTCAGCGGTCTTCTGCGGGTCGTTGTGGTACTCGAAGATTTTTCCCT
>JANMMR010000678.1:0-4780 GCA_031373455.1 Rhodoferax sp. | reverse complement strand
GGCGTATCTGGTCCTCAAGCCCGGTGAACAGGCGCTGGCAGTGGATGAACTGGCGCGGCATTCGCATGGGCTCCCGGCTGGCGCTTACACCCTGGCGGCCTGCACCACGCGTTGCTCAATCACTCCAAATGGCCCCGCACGCCCATCCGGGTATTGCGCTTGCATGCGGATACGGTCGCCAAATTTCATGTAGCCGGATTTGGCTTCGCCCTGCTCGATGATCTCGATCACACGGCGCTCGGCGATGCAGGACGAGCCCGCTGATCGGTTGACATTGGAGACGGTGCCGGAGCCGACGATGCACCCTGCGGTCAATTTGCGGGTCCGCGCGGCATGGGCAACCAGCTCACCAAAATGGAAGTGCATTTCCCGGCCATTGGCTTCGCCAAAGCGATGGCCGTTGTATTCGCAACGCAGGTTCAAGTGGATGCGGCCGTCTTGCCAGGCGTCACCCAACTCGTCGGGCGTTACGGCCACGGGCGCGAAGGCGGTGGAGGGTTTGGCTTGCAGGAAACCAAAGCCTGTCTTCATCTCATGCGGCCCCAACGCACGCAGGCTCCAGTCGTTGATCTGGACCAGCAACCTGATGCAACCCAATGCGGCTTCAGGCTTGACGGCCATCGGCACCGGCCCGACGATCACACCGAACTCACCCTCAAAGTCAATGCCGTCGGCCTCGGTGGTCATGGGGGCGTCCGTATGGGGGCCAAGAAAATCGTCACTCGCGCCCTGGTACATCATGGGTACGCTGTCCATGAGTGGTGTCGGCGGCGAATTGAAGGCTTTTTCCATTAAGCGGCCGTGGTTCAGGAAGGCCGAGCCATCCAGCCATTGCGGGCTGCGCGGCAGTGGAGCAGCGCACTGGGTGGGGTCAAAGGTGAATGACTTGGCGGCGCTGCCTGCATTGAGCGTGTCATACCGTTGTTGCAATACGGGTTTCAACGTGTCCCAGCGTTGCAATGCGGTGATCAGGTTGGGAGCAATGTCGCTGGCGTCTGTGGCGAATTTGAGGTCGCGCGAAACAAGCAGCAATTGGCCGTCCAGGGTCTGGTTGTGAAGTGTTGCGAATTTCATGGGGTTTCCGGAAATGGAACAAGTGGAAGGCAAGGGTGGGATCAGGCGGCCAGCGCATGGGCAATGAGCCGGCCCACGTCACCATCGTGGCTAAAACCCAGGCTCTGGGCAAACGGCGTGTGCAAGGGCGGGTACCTGGCAAACAGGCGTTCAATCAGCGGTTCAGGTGCATAGGTGACGAGCTGTTGGCGGTCTGCGCCGAAACGCGCTGCCAGGCCATCGACCACTTCGGCCATCGTGAGCCGCAAGGCGGGCATCTGCACCATGTGTTGCGGGTTCCACTGCGCGTCGCTTAGTGAAGCGGCATGCAGCAGGTTGTCCACGCACACCTTGGCCGATATCCACCAGGCCACGCCCTGCGCTGTCACTGGCACAGTGATGGGCGTGCCCGCAGCAAGTTTCCAGAACAGCTGGCTCATGAAGGCCGACATCAGCCCCGCGCCGTCGCCAGGCCGCGCAACGACCCCGGGAAGGCGCAGGGAGCGGCCTTGCACCCAGCCCTTGCGCGTGGCGTCCGCCACGAGAAACTCACCCGCCAACTTGTGTGCGCCATAACTCAAGGCGGGCGCAGGCAAGGTCGCTTCATCCACCACGGCAGGAAGCCTTTCGCCATACACGGCAACCGTGCTGGCAAAGATGAAATGGGGCAATGCAAGCCCTGCAACCGGCGGCTGGCTGCGCAAGGTCTCCAGCAAGGCGACCGTCGCATCCAGGTTGACGCTGCGACCCAGCTCGTAATTTTTCTCGGCTGCGCCGCCCGGAACGCTGGCGAGGTGAAACACCGCGTCAACCCGGCGTGAAAATGCCTGTGCCCGCACCGACGCGTCCGCGATGCTGCCCGCCACCTGTACCACGCGCGGGTCTGGATGGGTCTGGTCAAAAGCCAGATCCATGAGCGTGACCTGGTCCACCACATGGCTGTTGAGCCCCGAAGCCAGCAAGCGCTTGACCAGCACCGCGCCGACAAAACCCTGCGTGCCCGTTACCAGCACATGTGTCATCGCGGCGCCCTCATTCGTCTTCAAAAATTGCGACTGCGCGCGTCCAACCCGCAGAGGCGCCCCGCACCTTGTGCGGAAAGCAGCTGATCGTGAAACCATGGCCTGGCACGGCCTCCAGGTTGTGCAATTTTTCTAGGTGGCAATAACCAATATCGCGGCCAGCTTTGTGGCCTTCCCAGATCAGCGCCTTGTTGCCGGTTTCCTTGACTTTCTGCGCGGTATAGGAAAAGGGCGCGTCCCAGCTCCAGGCGTCGGTGCCGGTGAGGCGCACGCCGCGCTCCAGCAGGTACATGGTGGCTTCGTAACCCATGCCGCACCCGGAATTCACATAGTCGCTGTGCCCATAACGTGAACCCGCCCGGGTGTTGACAATCACAATGTCGAGCGGTTGCAGCTCATGGCCAATGCGCAGAAGTTCTGCTTCTACATCAGCCGCGCTGGCCACGTACCCATCGGGGAAATGCCTGAAGTCGAGTTTTACCCCAGGGCGAAAACACCAGTCCAAAGGCACTTGGTCAATCGTCATCGACGGCTTTTTGCTGCCCAGTTTCGCGTCCTGCGTGGAATGGAAGTGCCAGGGCGCGTCCAGATGTGTGCCGCTGTGGGTCGTCAGCGTCACCCACTCCGCAGCGGCGGCCTCTCCTTCCGGGTAATCGGCTTCAACAGTTCCCGGGATCATCTGCATGAACTCCGGCAAGGTGTCGGCATGTTTGCTGTAGGTGATTTTTGGTGCCAACGACGGTGGATCCGAAAGCACGTCGTTCTCCAGGTAAATGGAGAGGTCGACGAAGCGCAGCTCGTTGTGGGGAGTCATATCGGGGCGCCAAGCGCCATCAAGGAGGTCTGCATGATGCGGGTCTGCTCTTCCTTGTCACCGCCAGACACCTCCAACTCGCCTAGGCGCAACGAGTTCTCCACCACCATGCGGCAACGCTCCCAGCGGCGGTTCTGGAAGGCTTCCAGCGCCAGGCCGATATCGCCGGACTTGCCCAGTTCTTCGGCCAGCACGATGGCGTCTTCAATGCCGATACACGCGCCCGAGGCCAGGTGCGGTGTGGTGGCGTGAACCGCGTCGCCAATCAGCACCACCCGGCCCTGGTACCAGGGTTTGGGCAACAACAGGCCTTCCAGCGGGCGATAGACGATTTCAGATTTGTCGTGAATCTGCGCCTTGATGGCCTGCACCGCCGGTGCCGGGAATCGCGTCAACAGGCCAGCCAGAATGGCTGGAAAAGCGGCGGCATCAAGGCGGTCATTGGTGGGCCGGTCTTCGGTGACAAACATGTACATCTCGGTTTTTGACACCGGGTTCACACCGACTTTGACTTTCGGCATGCCAATCCACATGGTGGGGCGCTGGATGTCTGGCGGGCGCGGCAACACCATGCGCCAGACGCACTGGCCGGTGTAGCGGGGTTTGGGCGCGTTGGGGAAAAGGGTGTCGCGCAGTTTGGAATACAGGCCATCGGCGCCAATCACCAGGTCATACCGCTTGCGCTGGCCATCGGTGAAGGTTACGTCCACACCGTCGGCGCTCTGCTCGATGGCCGTGAACGTGCAGCCCAGGCGCACATTCACCTGTGCAGTGCGGGTGGCCTCGGCGAGTATTCTGGCCAGCGCCGGGCGCATGATGCCGCCGCCGCCGGGCAGGTCCGGCCCGGCCAAGCGCGGCGTGGGCAACTGGGCCACTTCCATGCCGGGCGGCGCGCACAGCAAAATGCCGTCAGTGCCACTGCCATGTTCGAGAAACTGCGCCGCAATACCCAGGGTCTTGAAGGCGCGAATCGTTGCCCCGCCCAGGCTGATGCCCGCGCCGTAAGAGCGCCAGCCGGAATCGATCTCCACCAGATCGACAGATGCGCCCTGTTTGCGCAGTTGTATGGCGGCCGACATGCCGGAAAAGCCGCCACCCACGACCAGAACCTTGAGTGTGCTGTTTGTTTGAGTCATCAAATACCCCTCGAATGGAAAAAAACTAGACCAGCAGCAAGGCGATTTTTGGAAACGCCACCAGCAGCCCGATCACCACCAGGGCCGCTGCTGCAAACGGCAGCGAACCCATATACACGTCATGCAGTGAAATCTGCTTGCCCAGTCCATCGGCGTCCAGCGTGCTTTTGACGATGAAGGGGCTCATGCCCAAAGGCGGCGTGATCAGCCCGACCTCGACGGCGATCATGGTGATGATGCCGACCCACACCAGGTTGCCGCCCAGGTCCTTGAACACCGGCGCGAACACCGGCACGGCGATCAACACGGTCGAGACGCTGTCCAGCGCGGTGCCCAGCAGCAACACGATGGCGATGTACACCAGCATCACCGACAAGAGCGAGAACTGGTGCGCCGCAATCCACTGGCTCAGGTAGCTGGGCAAACCCGAGACCGCCAGAAAACGTGTGAACATGGCCGCTGCGGCGATGATGAGCACGATGCTCGACGTGACATACCCGGTGTCAATCAAAATCTGCCAGAACACTCGGGGTGTCAACGCGCGGCGCAATAGCGCAATCACCATGGCACCCGCTGCGCCCACCGCACCCGCTTCCGTGGCCGTGAAGATGCCGGCATACATGCCGCCCAGCACCAGAATCACCAGCGCAATGATCGGCATCATCAGCTTGAAAAGGCTGGTCTGTGCGCCTTGGGTCACGGCCGTCTGCGCGGCCATGGCGTCCACCATGCCGGGGTTGCGTTTGGCGATGATG
>JANMMR010000593.1:0-17061 GCA_031373455.1 Rhodoferax sp. | reverse complement strand
GGTGGGCGAGCGAACCAGCATCAAGAAAATTGCCCGTTCAGCTAGCGATTTCAACGCCACACTTTCCGAGTGCAAGGTAACGCTGCACAAAAACGGGGCGCCGGTGGACCACGGCGTTGGCCGCAACGTGCTGGACGGCCCCTTGTTGGCCCTGCACCATTTTCTGAATGAACTGCGCCAATGCCCGGGTGCGCCCGACCTGTTGCCGGGCGACGTTGTGACCACCGGAACCTGGACCGATGCCTGGCCGGTGTTGCCGGGCGAGACCTGGCGTGCCGAATTTGGCGCGCCGCTGGTGGCCTTTTCCATTACTTTCAAATAAGGACCGCGCGATGACAATTGCCAACTTGCCCCAGGTTTTGGCCTTTGACATTTTTGGCACCGTGGTTGACTGGCATGGCAGCATCAGCCGCGAAGTCAACGCCCTGCAGTTGGGCGTCGACGGCGGCGAATTCGCACTCGCCTGGCGCGCCGGTTACCAGCCAGCCATGAAACGTGTCATGGGTGGTGAACTGGGCTGGACCCTGATCGACGACCTGCACCGCATGATCCTCGACGACATCCTGAAGAAGTTCATGATCACGCACCTGGACGAGGCCCAAAAGCGCCATCTGAACAAAGTCTGGCACCGCCTTGATGCGTGGCCCGACTCGGTGCAGGGGCTGACGCGGCTGAAATCCAAATTCACCATTTGCAGCCTCTCCAACGGCAACCTCGGTTTGCTCACCAACATGGCCAAACGCGCCGGTTTGCCGTGGGACTGTGTGTTGTCGGCAGAGGTGTTCAAGGCCTACAAACCGCACCCCTCGACCTACTTGGGCGTGGCCAAAGTCTTTGACCTGCCGCTGCGGGAGGTGATGCTGGTCGCCGCCCACCACGACGACCTGGCGGCTGCGCGCGCCTGCGGGCTGCAAACAGCCTACATCGAGCGGCCGCTGGAGTTTGGCGCTGCCAAACCCAAGGACGTGTCGCCACAGGCGGCAAACCTGTACCACGCCAAAGACCTGAACGCCCTGGCGGACCAGTTCGGGTGCCGGTGAATGGGCATTGACCTGCTGCTGTTTGCAGAGCTTTTCAGCCTCGGGCTGGTGATTGGGTATCTGGCGGGCTTGCTCGGCATCGGTGGCGGCATGTTGATGGTGCCGTTTTTGGTTTTTGTGCTGTCGAACAGGGGCGTGAGTGACCTGCACCTTGTGAAGATGGCGGTGGCCACGTCGCTCGCCACTATTTGTTTCACCTCGCTCTCGTCGGTGCGCGCCCACCAGCAGCGGGGCGCGGTTTTGTGGCCAGTTGTCTGGGTGCTGGCTCCGGGCATCCTGGTGGGCGCCCTCGCCGGGGCAAACCTGGCCGTGGCGTTGCCAGCCAAGGCGCTGACGGTCCTGTTTGCGCTGTTTGTCACCTTTTCTGCGACGCAAATGTTGCTGAACAAGAAGCCGAAACCAGGGCGCAGTTTGCCCGGTGGCATCGGCATGTTTTGCGTCGGCAACGTGATCGGGGTGTTGTCGAGCATGGTTGGTGCGGGGGGTGCTTTTGTGTCGGTGCCCTTCATGACCTGGTGCAATGTGACGATCCACAAGGCAGTGGCGACTTCGGCCGCGCTGGGTTTTCCCATCGCACTGGCTGGCACCTTGGGCTACGTGTGGGCGGGCTGGGGGCGCACGGATTTGCCCGCGGGCGCGTTGGGCTACCTTTACCTGCCGGGCTTGTTCAGCATTGCCCTGGGCAGCATGTTGACGGCACCGTGGGGCGCGCGCACAGCCCACAAAATGGACATTGCGCCGTTGAAGAAAATTTTTGCCGTGTTTCTTTACCTCATGGCGGCGTATTTCCTGCTGCGGTAATGAGGTGTTTGAGAATGAGCCACCCCTGCCGCCGCATAATGGACGGCCGTGTGAAACCCCCGCAAGGAGCTGCCCATGAACGCGCGTGTCCCTGAATCTGCCTTGAATGCCGCGGATGTCCTGAGCCAGGTCAGTCGCCAATGGGACGACGTGATCGTCCCCGAGCTCAAAAACTACATTGCCATTCCGGCCAAATCGCCCAGTTTTGACGCCGACTGGGCACAACACGGCCACATCGAGTCGGTGATGCGCAATGCAGCGGCCTGGGTTGAGTCGCAAAAGGTCGAGGGTTTGACGCTCGAGGTGATCCGCCTGGCCGGCCGCACGCCGGTGCTGTTTTTTGAGCTGCCGGCCGCCAACGGCAAAAACGGCAAAACACCATCGGCCCAGACCGTGTTGATGTACGGCCACCTGGACAAACAGCCCGAATTCACCGGCTGGCGCAAAGACCTGGGTCCCTGGACCCCCCACTACGAAGACGGGAGGTTGTATGGCCGTGGCGGCGCTGACGATGGTTACGCCGTGTATGCCAGCATTGCCGCCATCCAGGCCCTGAAGGCGCAAGGAGTGGCGCACCCGCGCATCGTCGGGCTCATTGAAACCTGCGAGGAAAGCGGCTCCTACGATTTGTTGCCCTATGTCGATGCCCTGCGCGCGCCGGGCAACAACCGCCTGGGTGACGTTGCGCTGGTGATTTGCCTCGATTCCGGCGCCGGCAACTACGACCAACTCTGGCTCACCAGCAGCCTGCGGGGCATGGCCAGTGGTGTGCTCAGGGTGGAAATCCTCACGGAAGGTGTGCATTCGGGCGATGCCAGCGGCCTCGTGCCTTCGAGTTTTCGCATCATGCGCCAGGTGCTGGACCGGCTGGAAGACAGCGCCAGCGGGCGCTTGTTGCCGGCCAGTTTCCATTGCGAGGTACCCGCAGACCGTCTGGCCCAGGCCCAGGCCACAGCAGCCATTCTGGGTGACGAGATCTACAAGCGCTTCCCATGGGCACATTACGATTGCGCGGGTTCGACGGCGTTCGCCCTGCCCACCACGACCGACCCGGTGCAAGCCCTGCTGAACCGCACCTGGTCCCCCACCTTGAGCGTGACGGGCGCAGACGGCTTCCCTGAATTGCAAAACGCCGGCAACGTGTTGCGGCCGTATACCGCTTTCAAACTCAGCTTGCGCCTGCCGCCGCTGGTGGATGCCGGACAGGCGGTGCAGACCCTCAAAACCCTGCTCGAAGACAACGCACCGTACCAGGCCAAGGTCACGTTTGACAGCGCCGGGGGGGCGACCGGCTGGAACGCGCCCGGCACGGCGCCTTGGTTTGAACAGGCGCTGAACCAGGCCTCCGAGGCGCACTTTGGTGCCGCCTGCGGCTACATTGGCCAGGGCGGCACCATTCCGCTGATGAACCTGTTGTCAAAAGGTTTTCCGCAGGCCCAGATGATGGTCTGCGGCGTGTTGGGGCCGCGCTCCAACGCGCATGGCCCCAATGAGTTTCTGCATGTGCCGTACGCCAAGAAACTCACAGCGGCCGTGGCGCAGGTGATCGCCCAGTTACCCTGATTCCGGTCCGATTTCCCGCCGCAACCGCCATGCCCACTGAATCAACCTTGTCCACCTACGTTGCCAGCGACGGCGACAACATTGCCGTGCAGGACTGGCCGGTGGACAGCAGCCAGCACTTGCGCGGCGTGGTGTTGCTGGTGCACGGCCTGGGTGAACACGCGGGCCGTTACGACCACGTGGCCCAGCACCTCAACAGCTGGGGTTTTGCAGTTCGCGGTTATGACCAATATGGCCATGGCGAGTCTGGTGGGACCCGCGGCGCCCTGCCCACGGACGACCGCCTGCTCGATGATCTGGCAGACATCCTGGACAGCACCCGTAAACACCTGCCGCCGCGCTGTCCGTTGATTTTGCTCGGGCACAGCATGGGCGGGCTGGTGGCAGGGTTGTTTGTCGCGCGGGGGCTGCGGCCGGTTGAAGGCCTGGTGCTGTCGTCGCCCGTGCTGGATCCGGGCCTTAACTTTTTCCAGAAACTTCTGGTGGCTGTCTTGCCCAAATTGGCACCCGAGCTGCGCGTCAGCAACGCACTCGATGTCTCAAAAATTTCCCACGACTCCAATGTGGTGAACGCCTACAAATCCGACAAGCTGGTCCACGACCGCATTTCGGCGCGGCTGGCGAAGTTCATTGCCGATGGCGGCCCGGAAACCCTGGCGGCAGCGCCGACCTGGAAAACACCGACGTTGTTGATGTTCGCCGGCCAGGACAAACTGGTGGCGCCCGCCGCCAGCCGCGCTTTTGCGGCCAGCGCACCCCCGTCTGTGGTGACGGCCCAATGTTTTGAGCCGCTGTACCACGAGATATTCAATGAACTGAATGCCGAGCCGGTGTTTGCGTCACTCAAGGCCTGGTTGGACACGCGGTTTTAAACCTGTTGCTTGCTGCCCCAGGTTAGCAAGGCACGCCGCCGCTGATGCTGCGAAAGCCAGATCAAGGCCACGGCCGTTGCAGCCACCGGCACCAGTGATCCGTAATTCAGCAGGGTCCATCCGCGGGTGGTGACGAGCGCGCCAGACGCCAGCGACGTTACGGCGAGCGTCGCAAACACGCAAAAATTCAAGGCGCCCTGGGCCCGGTCTTTCTCTTCGGGTTTCCAGGTTTGCAGGGCCAGGGCCGTGCCACCGGTGTAGAGGAAATTCCAGCCGACGCCGAGCAGGAAAAGTGCCGCCAGGAACTGGTGAAAGTCGACGCCCGAGAGTGCAATCACGATGCACAGGATGTTCAACACCACGCCCACACCCATGATCGTCAATGTGCCGAACCGCTTGATCAAATGCCCGGTGAAAAATCCGGGCGCGAACATGCCGATCACGTGCCACTCCAACACCACGGCGATGTCTGAAAACGGCAAGTTGCACTGCTGCATGGCAATGGGGGTTGCCGCCATCAGCAAATTCATCACACCAAATCCCAAAGCGCTGCCAATGGCTGCAACGATGAACACCGGCTGCGTGATGATCTCCTTCAGCGGGCGGCCACCCGCGCCTTTTGCCAGGGGCGGCGCCGGCGCAAACCGCATGAACGACATCAAACCCATGGCCAACAACGCCACCAGCGCCAGCGACAAATAGGCGCCGACGAACTGCGCCTCAAACATGTTGCGGGTTTGCGCGGCAATGTTTGGTCCCAATACCGCGCCGATGAGCCCGCCGGCAAGGACCAGGGACACCGCCTTCTCACGCCATGCCGGCTCGGCCAATTCGGCAGCGGCAAAGCGGTACAGGGAAGCGTTGGCGTTGTAGTAACCGGCGATGACCGTGGCCAGACACAAAAGCCAGAAATTTTTATTGACTGCGGCGTATGCGCACAACAAGGCCGACAACAGGGCAACGAGCAAGCCGAGCTGGAACGACGCTTTGCGTCCGTAACGCGCCTGTACTTTGGCCACCACGCCGGTCGACAGGGCGCCACCCACCACGTAACCCATCACCGGCAAGGTTGCCATCCAGCCCAACGGCGCCAGGCTCAGGCCGACAAGGCCGTTGATGGCGATGAAGATGACATTGTTGGTGAGAAAAAAACCCTGGCAGACCGCCAGCAACCAAAGGTTTTTGTTCATGGTGGCCTGGTGGTCTGGGCCAGGGGTGTTGCAGCGGGATTCATCGGCCCAGTGTAAGGGCTGCCAAAGCGGCCAGTGCAGCGGTTTCAGCGCGCAGGATGCGATGGCCAAGGCTCACGGGGGCTAATCCTTGAGCGATGGCAAGGTGCTCCTCCTGCGGCGTCAATCCGCCTTCCGGGCCGGACAACACCGTCAAAGGCGTCAATGCACGGCCCAGCGTGCCAATTCGCGTTGCAATCGGCTGGCTTGCGTCGGCCAGAGACAAAACCCAACCGTGCCGATCAGGCACCGACCGGACCCATTGCGCAAACCCGAGCACGGGAGCTACCACGGGCACACGGTTGCGCCCGCACTGTTCGCAGGCCGCGACGGCAATCGCCTGCCAATGGGCCTGCTTGCGTTCGGCGCGTTCTCCGGTCAGGCGCAACACAGTGCGTTCAGTCACCAAGGGCTGGATGCTGGTTGCGCCCAGTTCAGTGGCCTTCTCGACGAGCCAATCCATGCGCTCATTGGCCGGCATGCCGATCGCCAGATGCACAGGCAATGCAGCCTCGCGTTCAACGGCATGGTGTTCACCCACCTGCACCTCCACGTCGTTGCGGCCCATGCGCAAAATGGTGGCTTCAAACTCGCCGCCCTCACCGCCATTGAACAGCGTCAAGGTGTCACCCGGCTGCATGCGCAGCACCTGCACGTGCCGGGCGGCTGCGGACGGCAATGTCAACACCACCCCTTTGACCAGGGCAACAGGACAATGAAAACGCGGCACCGCGAACTTCAGGAGACCCTGCCGTATGCGAAACCCGTCGCCGGCTGGATGTTTTCAATCCGGTCGATCAGGCGCATCAGCGGTCTGAGCTCCACATAGCGGTGGCAGGTGGTGCGGATGTAGTCGATAAACCGCGGCGTGTCGGCCAGGTACTTCGGTTTGCCATCCCGCAGGGTGAGCCGGGCGAAGATGCCAGCCACTTTAAGGTGACGCTGCAGGCCCATCCACTCCACACCCTTGTAAAACTCGCCAAAGTCGTCGCCCACCGGCAAGCCGGCCTTGCGCGCCTTTTCCCAGTAGCGGATCGTCACATCCAGCACGAAATCTTCTTCCCAGGAGAGGAACGCGTCACGCATCAGGCTGGCGACGTCATAGGTGATGGGGCCATAAACCGCGTCCTGGAAATCCAGAATGCCCAATGACGAATGGGGCACCGAACCAAGCAAATCGGGCAGAGCAGAGGCCGCAGAATTTTGCGCCGGGCCGCCCCAAGCAAAATTAGCCCCCTCGGGGGGCAGCGCAGTACGCGAAGCGACAAGCGTGGGGGCCACATTCAGCATCAAATTGCGCGGCATGAAATCGCGGTGGACGTAAACCGCAGGCCACGCCAGGTTACGCTCGACGATCAGCGCGAAGGCGCCGTCCAGGGTCTTGCGGTCGGCGCCTTCGAGCGTCTGGCCCCGGTGTTTGGCGACATACCAATCCGGAAACAGTTCCAGCTCGCGGCGCAACAGGGCGGCGTCATACGGCGGCAATACACCGGGTTTCGAAGCGCATTGCCAGACGATCAGGGCGTCGGTGGCCAGCTGGTAAGCGCCCAAATTGTGGGCGGGGCGCGCGCTGTCGATGGCGCCCATCATGGTTTGATCGCCCAGGTCAGACAACAGAAGGAAGCCACCTTCAGGCTGCCATTCGTAGACGTGGGGCACGTTCAGGCCGGCCTGCGCCATCAGCGCCGCAACCGCCACGAACGGCTGGCTGTTTTCCTTGTCGGGCGGCGCGTCCATGATGATGCGGCTGCCGTGCGCGGAATCAATCCGCAGGTAGCGGCGAAAACTGGCGTCGGCCGACGCAATGCGCAGACTGCCGGCATCCAGCTGGTGCCGATGGCCGATGGCGGCCAACCAGTTGTAAAACGCGGTTTCGCGTGCAGGGTCGGTCCATTGGACCGCGGGGAGGATGGCGCTGATGCTCATGGATAATCCATTCTACAAAGCCCATGCTTTCCGAATACCCCCTTGTCCCTGTTTGACTCCCTCTTGATGCGACACCCCGGTCAGGGTCTGAACAAGCGCTGGCTGGGGCTGGCAGCATTGCTGTGTGCCACCCTAACCCAGGCGCAAGCACAGGCACAAGCGCCCGTTGCGCAATTGCCCCCTCTGGCACCTCAGCCGCCGCTGGTCCTCCAGGCCAGCCCGCGATTGCAGGAAGCGATCCCCCAGACCACACGCAACAGCCTGCCGACTTTCCTGCGCGGCGAGCGCGCCAGTGGCCGGACCGATCTGGATTCACTGCTCGAAGGCGACGCCGAATTGCGGCGGGGCGACATGGTCATCCGTGCCGACCGGCTGGAGTATTACCCGCCGGATGACCTGGCCAAAGCCCGTGGCAATGTCCGCATCAACCGGGCGGGCAACATTTACGAGGGGCCGCACCTGGAGCTCAAGGTCGACGCGTCGGAAGGGTTTTTCATCGCCCCGCGCTACCAGTTTTTGCTCAACCAGGCCCACGGCCAGGCCGATCGGGTTGACTTTCTTGACGAAAACCGGGCCGTCATCACCAACGCCACCTATACCACCTGCCGGCGCCTGCCGGGCCCGTCCTGGATGCCCGACTGGATCCTGCGCGCTGCCTCGATCAGCATCGACAACGAAGAAGACGAAGGCGTGGCCCAGGGTGCGCTGCTGAGTTTCAAGGGGTTCCCGATCCTGCCGGTGCCCTACATGAGTTTTCCGCTCAGCAGCAAACGCAAATCGGGCGTGTTGCCACCCACCGTGGGCGTTGACAGTGTCAACGGCGTGGAACTGGTGGTGCCGTATTACTGGAACATCGCACCCAACCGCGACGCGAAACTGGTGCCTACCCTGATGAGCAAGCGCGGCCTTGATCTGGGTGCCGAATTCCGATTTCTCGAAAACAACTACTCGGGCACGGCCAATGCCAACTACATGCCCTCGGATGCACTGCGCAGCGCCGACCGCTGGAGCCTTGCGGGCACCTACCAGGGCCAGATCAACACGGGAATCAAAGCCATTGGCGGCGTCTCGGCGAGCCTCAACTACGCCCGCGTGAGCGACGACAATTACTGGCGCGACTTCACCCGTGAAAGCACCTCTTTGACCCAGCGCCTGCTCGCGGCCGACGGCAACTTGTCGTGGAGCCGTGGCAATTTTTCCGCCAGCGCCCGCGCGCTCAAATGGCAGACGCTTCAGGACGTGACCGCGCCCATCGTGCCGCCCTATGACCGCCTGCCGCAACTCACGGCGCGTTATGCGCGCAGCAACGTCGGCGGGTTTGATTTCTCGATCGATGGTGACCACACGCAGTTCCAGGCCGACAGCAACCTGACCCTGCAGCCCAATGCCCGGCGCAATTTCGCGCTGGGCCAGGTCAGCCGAACCTGGTCCGCTGCCCAGGGGTTCATCACCCCCAAACTGCAGCTGCATGCCAGCACCTACGAGTTTGACGCGCCACTGGCCGGTGGCCAGCGCACCTACAACCGTGCGGTGCCCACCTTCAGCCTGGACAGCGGCCTGTTTTTCGAGCGCGACGCCAGCTATTTCGGGCGAGCCTTCCTGCAAACGCTTGAGCCGCGCCTGTTTTATGTGGCGACGCCCTTTCGCGACCAAAACCTGCTGCCCAACTACGATTCCGGCGCCAACGACTTCAATTTCGCCACCATCTTCACCGAAAACGCGTTCGTCGGCAACGACCGCATTTCCGACAACAACCTGCTCACGCTGGGCCTCACTTCGCGCCTACTGGACCCGCAAACCGGCGCCGAAAACGCGCGTTTTGGCATCGCCCAGCGTTTGCGTTTCAATGACCAAAACGTTACCTTGCCAGGCGGTGTGCCGGAAGTGGCCGGTTTGAGCGACATCTTGCTGGGCGCCAGCGTGAACTGGAACGCCCGCTGGTCGCTCGACTCCACCTTCCAGTTCAACCCCAAGACCGAGCAGTCCACCCGCGCCACAATCGGCGCCCGCTACAGCCCTGGCGACTACCGTGTGGTGAGCGCCGCCTACCGCTACCAGCGTGGCGCCAGCGAACAACTCGACGTGGGCTGGCAATGGCCCTTGAACGACCTGTGGGGCGACAAAGGCCAAAACCTGGGCCCCGGGCAAGGCCAGGGCGAGGGCCGCTGGTACAGCGTGGGCCGGCTCAACTACAGCCTGCTGGACCGCAAACTGGTCGACGCCGTGCTTGGTTTTGAGTACGATGCCGGGTGCTGGCTGGGCCGCGTTGTGCTGGAGCAATTGCAGACCAATGTCGGCAGCGCGAACCAGCGCATCATGTTCCAGCTTGAATTTGTCGGCTTTACCCGCGTGGGAGCGAACCCGCTGAAGACTCTCAAGGACAATATACCCCGTTACCAATACCTGCGCGAGCAAATCATTTCGCCCAGCCGATTCAGCCAATACGATTGATCACGCCGATGGATACGACCTTCCCGAAAGCCCGCGGCCGCCTGATGCAGGCGGTTGGGGCCACCCTAGCCGCCTTCGCTGTCACCGGTGCCGCCACCTATGGCACCCACGCGCTTGCCCAGGGCGTGCAGCCCGTGCCGCCGCGTGCCGTCACGTCGCCGGTGCCGCTGGGTGCGGCTGCAGCCCCTCTGCAACGCGCCGCCGATTACATCGTGGCCGTGGTCAACAGCGAGCCCATCACCAACAACGAGGTGCGCACGCAAGCGCAGCGCCTGGCCCAGCAAATCGCGCAGGCGCGCCGCCCGGCGCCGGGCCAGGCCGAACTGGGCCGTGTGGTGCTGGAGCGCCTCATCAGTGAAAAAGCCCAGCTGCAACTGGCCCGCGACGCCGGCATCCGCATCGACAACCAGGCGGTTGACCAGGCCGAACAAAGCGTGGCGCAACAAAACAAGATCGACGTGCCCGAGCTGCGCAAACGCCTGGCGCAAGACGGCATCAGCCTGGCGCCCTACCGCGAATCCCTGCGCGACCAGCTCGCCCTGATGCGCCTGCGCGAGCGCGAGGTGGACGCCCGCGTGCGTGTCTCAGACCTCGAAGTCGAGCAGTTCATGCGCGAGCAGGCCGCCAACCCGCAAGCCGGCGCGGTGCAAATCAACATCGCCCACATTCTTGTGGCCGAGCCGGAAAACGCCACGCCCGAGCAGATTGCCCCCTTGCAGGCCAAGGCGCAGGCCGCCTTGCAACGCGCGCGTGCCAAAGAAGACTTTGCCACCCTGGCGCGCGAGCTCTCGGACGCGCCCGACCGGGCCAACGGCGGTCAGTTGGGTCTGCGCCCGGCAGACCGGGTGCCACCGCTGTTCCTGGAGGCCACGCAGTCGCTGGCGGTTGGCGACATCTCGGGCGTGGTGCGTTCGGGTGCGGGTTTCCATGTGCTCAAGGTGCTTGAAAAAGGCGCGCCCGGCATGAGCGTTGTCCAGCACCGGGCCCGCCACATCCTGCTGCGGCCTTCGGCCCAGTTGAACGAAGCGCAGGCGCGCGAGAAACTTGCCGAGTTCAAGCGCCGCGTCCTGAATGGCCAGGACGACTTCGCCGCGCTGGCCCGCGTCAATTCGCAAGACGCCAGCGCACCCCAAGGCGGCGATCTGGGCTGGGCCAGCCCCGGCCAGTTTGTGCCCGAATTTGAGCAGGTGATGAACGCCTTGCAGCCGGGCCAGATCAGCGACCCGCTGGCCTCGCGTTTTGGTGTTCATTTGATCCAGTTGCAGGAGCGCCGCACCACGGCCTTGACCCGGGCCGAGCAGCAGGAGGTGGTTCGCAACCAGTTGCGCGACAAAAAGCTCGAAGAAGCCTACCTGGTGTGGGTGCAGGAAGTGCGCGGGCGCGCCTTTGTTGAATTCCGCGAACCGGTACAGCTGTGACCAGCTGACCCATTGAAACACGCCCCGAAAAAGCGCTTCGGTCAACACTTCCTGACCGACGCCGGCATCATTGGCGCGATCGTGCAGGCGATTGACCCGAAACCCGGGCAACACATGGTTGAAATCGGCCCGGGGCTCGCAGCACTGACGCAGCCACTGGTCGAACGGCTGGGCCATTTAACGGTGATCGAGCTGGACCGTGACCTGGCAGCTTCTCTCAGAAGCCATAAAAATCTTTCTGTCATAGAATCAGATGTATTAAAAGTCGATCTAAGTCATGTAAAATTTAGCAACTTTGCTACTAAAAACAATTTAAAATCGCCTGATAATTCATCTAATATTGAATTAAAAACAAAACAGTACGACAAAATAAGGATGGTAGGCAACCTGCCCTACAACATCTCCAGCCCGATCCTGTTTCACCTTTTGGGTTTTGTCGGCTTGATCGAAGACCAACACTTCATGCTGCAAAAGGAAGTCGTCGACCGCATGGTTGCCGCGCCCGCCACCGCCGCTTACGGGCGCCTCTCAGTGATGCTGCAATGGCGCTACGCCATGGAGAACGTGCTGTTTGTGCCGCCCGAGAGTTTTGACCCACCCCCGCGGGTGGACAGCGCGGTGGTGCGCATGCTGCCGCGTGAAGACGCCGCGCCGCTGGACGAACGCCGCCTCAGCGAGATCGTGCGGGTGGCCTTCAGCCAAAGGCGCAAACTGCTGCGCCACAGCCTGGGCAAATGGCTCGACGAGAAGAATTTCATCGGCAACTTCAACCTGACGCGCCGTGCCGAAGAAGTGCCCGTGGCGGAATACATCGCGCTGGCCCAACAGCTCGAAGCGCCCGGCCAAGCGGCCTGACGCCCAGCCGTTTGCCGCGCTGTCAGAGCGCTGGACGGGCAAGATGATCTTCGACGCTGGCCGCGCAAGGCGAGTTTCGATACATTAAGGTCTCTGATCCCCTGGAGCCCTGCATGTTCAAGCACCCAAGCCGTCGCCCATTCATTCACGCCGTTTTGCTGGGCGTTTTGACGCTGGCCACCTGCTTGGCGCAAGCCCAGGCGTGGCCTGCCAAACCGGTGAAAATCATCACGGCGTTTGCCGCCGGAAGCGCCAGCGACATCATCGCCCGGCTGCTCGCCCAGGAGCTGCAAGGTGAATACGGCCAGACTTTTGTGGTTGACAACAAACCCGGTGCTTCGGGTTTCATCGCCGCCGAAATGCTCACCAAATCGGCGCCCGACGGCTACACCCTGATGCTGACGACCAACACCGTCAACTCCGCCAACCCGCACCTCTTTAAAAAGCTGCCCTACGACCCGATCAAAGACTTCACGCCCATCGCGCGCATCTGCAACGCCACCTTCATCCTGGCCGTGGCGGCCGACAACCCGGCCAAATCGGTGGCCGACCTTGTCGCCAGCGCCCGCGCCACTCAGGGCAAGGCCAATTTCGCCTACGGCAACAGCACCGGCCAAATTGCCGGCGCCGCGTTCAACAACCTGGCCGGCCTGGGCGCAACCGCCGTGCCCTACAAAAGCACGCCGCAAGCGCTCACTGCCCTGGTCGGCGGCGAAGTGAGCTTTTTGTTTGTCGATTTCGCATCGAGCCAGGCCTTGCTCAAAGGCGGGCGCATCCGCGCCCTTGCAGTAACCACCGAGTCGCGCAGCTCGTTGGCGCCCGACATTCCGCCGCTTGCCGCCAGCGCGAATCTGCCCGGCTTTGACCTGGCCGCGTGGGTCGGCATCGTCGGCCCGGCCGGCATGCCGCCCGAGGTGGTCGGCAAACTCAGCGCATCGATCACCCGCATCGTGGCGCGCAGGGAAATCACCGAACGCCTGACTTCACTGGGCACCGATGTCTCGCCCGGCAACGCTGCCGAACTGCAAGCCTACATGGGCCAGCAACTCATCAGCTGGCGCGACAAGATCAAGGCAGCGGGCATCCAACCCGAATGAACCCCGAATGAAAAAAGCCCGCTCAAAGCGGGCTTTTTTGTCTCTGCGCAGCGGCGGAGCGTGGGGGTCACAATTTCCCGCCGGGCCGCCCCAAGGGAAATTAGCCCCCTCGGGGGGCCGCGACCCGCGCAGCGGTGGAGCGTGGGGGCAACAATTTCCCGCCGGGCCGCCCCAAGGGAAATTAGCCCCCTCGGTGGGCAGAGAGCCACACGCAGTGGGCGAACGTGGGGGCCCTATTTACGCCGCCGTGAGCCAATACCCTGCATTGAAGGGGCTGCTCATGCGCAGCGCCAAGGGCGAAATGTCAATCAACAAATCGGTCGGCATCTTCTCACCGGATTCGGTGACTTCGATGTGCGGGGTGTTCATCATCACGCCGTCTTTAGCCTCGTTCGCCCGTTCTGCTTGGCTGGTGTGTGCAGAACGGGCTACAGAAAAGAATAGAAGCATCTGAAGGGTATTTTTCGGTCCCCCCAATAGTCTGCGGCGTCCCGGAAGATGTCGAGCAGCTGCTCGCGCGCCTCTTTGTCAAACTTCAGGTTGGCCGGAATGTGCTCCAGGACGGCGATGAAGCCGGGCTGCGGGCCCGACTTGTGCACCGGGTCCGTGATGCTGTCGTACAGGGCGTCAAAATTCTTGCCGGTGTGCACGGGCAGCATGAACTGCTGGCCGATCATGTCCAGCACGTCTTGTTTGGTCTGGGCGTTGGCCAGGTTGGCATACAGGAAATGCTGGCCCATCGAACGCGCGGCATCTTGCAGGTCTTGCACGCGAAACGCGCGGATCGACTGCACGATGTTCGTTCGCACGCCGCGCAAGGGGCCATCGGTCGCCACGGCAGGCACGCCGTGGCCACCACCGGCCATGTTCAATTCTTTCTTAAGCGACATAAGGGTTCTCTCTGGTTCAATTCAAGGCACAAACAATCTTCAAACGATATTCAAACAGTACGCCATCAAGACCGGACCGGCAAACGACCCGCAGGTCGGGCGTTCGCCTACGGTGCGATCTTCCGAAAACTCGAATAGTGATCGGCCGTGTAATAACAGGCATCTGGCGCGGCTGGTTTGCCGCCACACACGATGCGCCTTGCGCCACGGTCCCGCGAGCCCGGCGTCTTGACCGTGTATTCACGGTAATAACCCCGTTTTTGCGATGGCAGAAGCCGCTCCCGGTTGCCAAAAACCACACCGTCTTTCTCGTAACTGAAGGGCCCGCCCTGCTGGATCCTGGCGTAGGTGTCGCGGCCCTGAGGCGGCAATTCACCCTGCGTGATCACACCCAAACCCTCTGCCGAAACCGGCCCTTTGGCTTGCACCAAATTGGTGAACAAAACACCAAAGGCCAAAAAGCAAGCAACAACTAACTTGTTGCCAAAACCACTTGACTTTTTAACAAATCGCAACTGCACCGGGCCACCTTACAAGATCAGCAAGTTCGGGTTAACCCGAGATTCACACGACCGACAGTGTCGCCGATTTGCAATAAAAACGCAAGACCCTGCCCAAAAAATAGGCGTTTTATTCCGCACCTTGTGTGCGGAAGGTTTTGGCTAAGTTAGCGCTTGCTTAAGGATTTGTCACGTGCGCACAGCGTTGGCGTCTGCCACGGTCAAGGCGGTCATGTTGACAATCCGGCGCACAGTGGTGCTGGCGGTCAGGATATGCACCGGTTTGGCGGCGCCCAGGAGCACCGGGCCGATGGCGATGTTGCCGCCAGCTGCGGTTTTGAGCAGGTTGTAGGCGATGTTGGCTGCATCAATATTGGGCAAAACCAGCAAATTGGCGGGGCCGGCCAGGGTGCTGTTGGGCATGATGGCGGCGCGGGCGGCGGCGTCCAGGGCCACGTCGCCGTGCATTTCGCCGTCCACTTCCAGCCACGGCGTTTTTTGCCGCAACAGCGCCAGCGTCTGGCGCATCTTGAGCGCACTGGGCTGGTTGCTGCTGCCGAAATTGGAGTGCGACAGGAGCGCGGCTTTGGGGCGCAGGCCAAAGCGCATCATCTCCTCGGCCGCCATGGTGGTGATTTCCGCCAGCTGCTCGGCGCTGGGGTCGTAGTTGACGTGGGTGTCCACGATGAACAACTGCCGGTCGGGCAGCATCAGGCCGTTCATGGCGGCGTAGGTGTGCACGCCCGCGCGTTTGCCGATCACCTGGTCGATGTATGGCAGGTGGTGGGCGGTGTTGCCCCAAGTGCCGCAAATCATGCCGTCCACGTCGCCCTTTTGCAGCAACATCGCGCCGATCAGCGAGAGCCGGCGCCGCATTTCGATTTTGGCGGTCTGTTCGGTCACGCCCTGGCGTTCCGTCATGCGGTGGTAGGTCTGCCAGAAGTCGCGGTAACGCGTGTCTTGCTCGACGTTGACGATGTCATAGTCCAGCCCTTCCTTCAGGCGCAGGCCAAACTTCTCGATGCGCTGGGCGATGACGGCCGGGCGGCCAATCAAAGTGGGGCGCGCAACCATCTCGTCCACCACGATTTGCGCCGCGCGCAAGACGCGCTCTTCTTCACCTTCGCTGTAGGCCACGCGTTTCTTGAGCGCCTTGCGGGCGGCATTGAAGATTGGCTTCATCGTCGTGCCCGAGGCATACACGAAGGTTTGCAGCCGCTCCTTGTAGGCCTGCAAGTCGGCGATCGGGCGCAGCGCCACACCGCTGTCGGCTGCGGCCTTGGCCACCGCCGGCGCGATCTTCATCATCAGGCGCGGGTCAAACGGTTTCGGGATCAAATACTCGGGCCCGAAGGCGAGCTGCTGGCCGGCGTAGGCGGCTGCCACCACCTCACTTTGCTCGGCCTGCGCCAGCTCGGCGATGGCATGCACCGCGGCAATTTCCATCTCCACCGTGATGGTCGAGGCGCCGGCGTCCAGCGCGCCCCGGAAGATGTAAGGGAAGCACAGGACGTTGTTGACCTGGTTCGGGTAGTCGGTGCGGCCGGTGGCGATGATCGCGTCGGAGCGCACGGCTTTCACGTCTTCCGGGTTGATCTCGGGGTTGGGGTTGGCCAGCGCCAGAATCACCGGGCCGGGCGCCATTTTGGCGACCATCTCTTTTTTCAGCACGCCGCCGGCCGAGAGGCCGAGAAAAATGTCGGCGCCGTCAATCACCTCAGCCAAGGTGCGCGCGCTGGTTTTCTGTGCGAAGACGATCTTGTCTTCGTCCATCAGCTCGGTGCGGCCTTCGTAGACGACACCGGCGAGGTCGGTGACATAAATGTTTTCGCGCGGCAGGCCGATTTTCACCAGCAAGCCCAGGCAAGCCAGCGCCGCCGCGCCCGCGCCGGAGGTGACGAGTTTGACCTTTTTGATGTCTTTGCCGGTGACCTTGAGGCCGTTCAAAATCGCCGCGCCCACCACAATCGCGGTGCCGTGCTGGTCATCATGAAAGACCGGAATCTTCATGCGCTCACGCAGCTTGCGCTCCACATAAAAGCAGTCTGGCGCCTTGATGTCTTCAAGGTTGATGCCGCCGAATGTGGGCTCCAGCGAGGCGATGATGTCGACCAGTTTGTCCAGGTCGTCGCGTTCGTTGATCTCCAGGTCAAACACGTCGATGCCGGCGAACTTCTTGAACAAAACGCCTTTGCCCTCCATCACCGGCTTGGCCGCCAGCGGGCCAATATTACCCAGCCCCAGCACCGCCGTGCCGTTGGTGATCACCGCAACCAGGTTGCCGCGCGCGGTGTATTTGAAGGCGTTGTTGGGGTCTTTGACGATCTCTTCACACGGAGCGGCCACGCCGGGTGAGTAGGCCAGTGCCAGATCGTGCTGGTTGAGCAATTGCTTGGTGGCGCTGACGGCAATTTTCCCC
>JANMMR010000591.1:0-8933 GCA_031373455.1 Rhodoferax sp. | reverse complement strand
CAATGACCCACACTCTGCAACAGCGCAGTTTTTCATCAACGTCAAAGACAATGCATTTCTCGACCCCACCTTGATTCCGCCCGGCGACCCGGTGCCGAAATTTGAATACCAGGGTCGCACCTACGAGAACACTCCGCGCGCCAACCTCGTGAACGCGCCCCAACTGTTTGGCTACACCGTGTTTGGCAAAGTTGTCAGCGGCATGGAAGTGGTCAACAAAATCCGCACGACGCCCACCGGCGCGGGCGGCCCCTTCCCGACGGACGTACCCAAAACGGCCGTTGTCATCAACTCCGCAACCCTGGTGAAATAAGCATGAGCAACCCGAAAGTCGAACTCCACATTGCCAATTTTGGCGTCATCACGCTTGAACTTGACGCAGAAAAAGCCCCCAAATCCGTCGCCAATTTTTTGAGCTACGTGGGCAAAGGCCATTACAACAACACGATTTTCCACCGCGTAATCCCAGGTTTTATGGTGCAAGGCGGCGGCATGGAGTCGGGCATGAAAGAAAAGCGGGGCGACTCCCCCATCAACAATGAGGCCAACAATGGCCTCAAGAACATCAAATACACCGTGGCGATGGCACGCACCAGCGACCCCCACTCGGCCACCGCGCAGTTCTTCATCAATGCGGCCGACAATGGTTTCTTGAACCACACCGCCATTTCCCAACAAGGTTGGGGTTACGCCGTGTTCGGAAAAGTCATCTCTGGAACCGATATCGTCGACAAGATCGAAGCTGTCAAAACCGGTCGCAAAGGCCACCACGATGACGTGCCGAACGACGACGTCGTCTTAGAAAAAGCCGTTGCGCTCTGATTTTCAGACCTTGACCGCCCCGCCGGAATGGCGGGTGCTTGATTTCATCTCAGACCTGCATTTGCAGGCGGCAGAGCCAGAAACCTTTGAAGGCTGGAAAGCCTACATGGGCGCAACCATCGCTGACGCAGTGTTCATTCTTGGCGATCTGTTTGAGGTCTGGGTTGGCGATGACGCGGCGGAATCCCAGCCTTCCAGCGACGTGCCATTTGAGGCCCGATGCGCAGACGTTTTGCGCCACACTTCAAGCCGCATGGCCGTCCATTTGATGCACGGGAACCGCGACTTTCTGGTGGGCCCGGATTTTTGCAGTTCGACGGGCATCACGTTGCTCGACGACCCCTGCGTGTTGAAGCTGCCCATGGAGCGATGGGTATTGAGTCATGGCGATGCGTTGTGCCTTGACGATGTTGACTACCAGCAGTTCCGTTCAAGCGTGCGTTCGCCCCCGTGGCAATCGGCCTTCCTGGCCAAACCCTTGCGCGAACGCCGTGAAATTGCACGGCAACTGCGGGACCAGAGCCAGGCACGCAAACTCGCCACCACCCAATTTGCCGATGCCGATCTCGAAGCAACCGTCTTGTTGCTTGAGCAGGCGGGTGCGAGCCATTTGATCCACGGGCACACCCACAAACCGGCTGACCACCAGGCACGGGCAGGCTTGCAACGCCACGTCCTCAGTGATTGGGACTTGGGCGCCCGGCCTGCCCGCGCCCAGGTGCTGCGGCTCACGCTCGGGGCGAATGGCGTTGCCGCCATGTCTCGGATCGCGCCTTCGAAATCCTGACGTGCGCAGGTTGCTGAATGCCTCGATGGATTGACGCCATTTGGCCCAAAAGCCGGGACTCCGGGCGTTGGGGCTCGCCGGTCCAAACGGACGCCATCTGGCAGCAGGTTGTGGCCAGTTTCGGATTTTTGGTGGCGCTCGATGTCGCCTCGAAAAATCAGCTCCAGGAACTCAGCCTTCGCTTTCTCAAAGAAAAAGAATTCCAGGGTGCGCACGGTTTGCAGATCACCGACACCATGGCGATGGCCATCGCTGCCCAGGCTTGCTTGCCCCTGTTGCACATGGGACCAGCGAACAAGGTGCTGGGCTGGTACGAGGATTTCGTCGGAATTGTGGTGCATCCCGCTGAAATGCGGGCCCTTCGTGAAAGTGTCGATGAAGCCGGTGTCGTGCATCATTACCACGAGGAATTGGCTGGCGAGGCCATGGCTGGTGGCCCGGTCACCTTGAACTGGCAAGACGTGGCCAATGCGGGCCCGGACGCGGCGCTCGGCAGAAATCTGGTGATTCACGAGTTCGCGCACAAGCTGGACATGCGGTCTGGCGAGGCGGATGGGTGCCCGCCCCTGCCCCATGGGTTTATGGGAATCGCCAGTGCGGTTCAGGCACGCAAACAATGGCAGGCCACCATTGAACCTGCGTTTGAATCGTTCAAGGAACAGGCCATACTGGCCGAGCGGTTTGGTCAACCTCCACCTTGGCTTGACACCTATGCGGCACACTCATTGCCCGAATTTTTCGCCGTGGCTTGCGAAGCGTATTTCGTCAACCGGGAAAGGTTCGCCGCAGACTTTCCCGCGTTGATGCCCATGTTTGACCACTTCTTCGACCGGCGCGGCCCGAGCTGACGCGGGCCAGCGAGCCGGGGCACTCAATTGGTCCATCGGGCCAGGTCAACCTCGTCGATTTGCCACGGATCCAGAAACTGCAACGCGTAGTCCCGGTAGACACCCTTGCTCACAAACACGTCAAAGAGGTCCGGGTCAATATGTCCGTTCAGCTTGAACTTGTGCATGATGTCCATGGCCTGTGAAAGCTTCATGCCAGGTTTGTAGGGCCGGTCCTTAGCCGTCAATGCTTCAAAAATATCCGCAATGCCCATGACCCGTGCCTGCACCGACATCTGGTCGCGCGTGAGGCCTTTGGGGTAACCTTTTCCGTCCATGCGTTCGTGGTGGCCACCAGCATACTCGGGCACGCGCTTGAGGTGTTTTGGCCACGGCAGTTGCTCCAGCATCTTGATCGTGGCCACGATATGGTGGTTGATCGTGTTGCGTTCGGCCTGCGTCAAGGTACCAGCGCGAATGGTCAGGTTTTCAAGCTCGTTGGCGGTCAGGAATTCCTGCTCCAGCCCGTCCACGCCCCGCCAGGTGTGCCGATGGCCAATATCGCGCACGCGCGCCATCGACTCGGGTGTCATGGATTCCGTGCCGGTATTGGCAACCCGGATGATGTCCCGCTCCGCGTTGAGCGCCTCGATTTCCCTGCGGCAAGTCGCGCCGATCTGCGCTTCGGCTTTTGCGTCCTTCTGGCTGCGCAAGGCGAGCTGGCGGCGCAATGCCTCAATTTCGCGATCCCGTTTGAGCACTTCAAACCGGGTGTCCACCAGGTCTATGCGGTCAAACAGCGTTTGAAGCTTGGTTGCTTTGTCCACCACGTGCACGGGTGTCGTGACTTTGCCGCAGTCATGCAGCAAACCCGCAATCTTGAGCTCGTAGCGGTCCCGGTCGGTCATTGTGAACGACGCCAGCGGACCCTCTTCCGTCGCATTGACTGCTTCTGCGAGCATCATGGTCAGGGCCGGGACGCGGTGGCAATGGTCACCGGTGTAATGCGATTTTTCGTCGATGGCCAGGTTGATCAGGCTGATGAAAGACTCAAAGAGCTCTTCGAGCTGCGTCATCAGGAGCCGGTTGGTCAGCGCAATGGCGGCCTGCGAGGCCAGCGATTCAGCCAGTCTCTGGTCTGACGGCGAAAAATCGGTGACCTGGCCAGTAACCGGATCCGTGGCATTGATCAACTGTAAAACGCCGATCACTTCGCCTTCGTGGTCCTTCATCGGCACGGCCAGGAACGACTTGGAGCGGTATCCCGTGCGCTCGTCAAAACCCCGGGTGCCCGAGAAATCGAAATTGGCTTCTGTGTAGGCGTCCTTGATGTTGACGGTTTGCCGATGGATCGCCGCATACGCTGCCACGAGTGAATCGTTGGGCCCGCCCTTGTCGTTAAGCAGGGGCAGATTGGGGAAATTCATCTCGGCGCCGGAAGTGCCTCCCATGGCGATGCTGAGCGAATCGGTCCGCAAGATTTCAAAGCGCAACGCCTTGCCGTCATCCATCGAGCGGTACAGGGTTCCGCCATCTGCATGGGTGATGGACTTCGCTGCAAGCAGAATCGTCTCCAGCAGGTGTGTGATGTCGCGCTCTTTCGAGAGCGACACGCCGACCTGATTGAGCTGTTCAAGCCGCTCAAGCAAATCCTGAACCGAGTCCATGCGTGATTCCCTTGGGGCTTTGCCCTGTTTTGTTTCAGATCACTTACGCAGCAGTATTTTTAACACGTTTTGTAACCGCTTTGAAGAAATTGTGTCAAATGGGCTGGCCAGCACTGAACCCAAATCCTGGGTCCAGGTGTTGGCAGGTGATGGATCGTGGCGCTTGGTCAACAACTGCAACTGCAATGCACGGCGCGCATCCAGGTGTTCGGCCGGCGTCGGTTGCTCGGCCGCCATTTCGAGGCGAAGCAATGGTGTACCGTCCAAATTTTTCGCTGGTTGACCCAGTGCCTGTGCCCAGGCGTTGCGCGTGGCCGGGCTGGCGGCGGGGCCAAGTGCCTGAACCGACGGAATCTGGGCGGGGTCGCGGGCTTCCCATGCTGACAACAAATTCACAATCGCCTCGCCGTGCACCTGGGCCGCAAGTTTCTTCAAGGCCATCTGGGCACTTTCCAACGCATCGCGTTGTGCCCTGAAGGCAGCGTCACCCAATCGCGGTGCGTCGACCCGCTCTGGCCTTGGGGCCCGATCATCGCGCCCGACCTTGTCAAACCGGTTAGGGCGAGCACTATCCTTGCGGTCGCCAAATTTGCCGCCGCGCCCTGCCGGGGCTGGCTCGGCTTTTCGCATTCCCGGGCGGTCGTCACCCCGAACGGCTACAACGGGTTTTCGCGGAGCTGGCGCGGGTTTGGATGCTGGGGCAGCGGGCTCGCCTGCACCAGATGCCACGGCGGCCGAATTGTCTGAACCCTCCTTCGCCGCCAATGAAGCGTCTTGACCGGGTGCCACCGGCGGGGCTGCTGGCGCCCCAGGTTCTGTTAAAGCGCTCCCTTCTGGTGGCGATACGGCTGCCACGGCTTCCTGGGCAATAGCCTGACCCCGCAGCGATGCGTCCAATGCCGCCATGGCCGCACGAATGGCCTGCGCGTCGCCCGACGCATTCGCCGCGTCCAGTGCCCGCGCGGCATGGAGCACCACGCGGTCGCGTTCGCTCAAATCTGCGGTGGCCTTTTCACGCTCCGTGGTTTTACGGTTGAAGGCCTCATCGATTGGCTTGCGAAAGGCATCCCAGAGCTTTTGCTCAAAGCGCCGGTCCAGTGGAACCGCATGCGCTTCGGCCTGCCATCGCATCTGAAGCGACTTGACAGCGTCCACCCGCAGCGCCGGCGCAGCGCCCAACACTTTGGCTTCTTCAATCATGGCCTCGCGACGCTCCACGCTGACTTTCTGCAGGGCTTCAAGCGGCGCCGCAGCGGCGCTGATCGCCGCCAGCCAGAGCGGTTGAATCTGGGCGAAATCTTTTTCACCCAAATGGCCGGCATCGCGCCAACGGTCGCCAAACTGGTGCAGGATCCGGTTGAAACCTTTCCAGTCATCGTCGAGCGCGGTGGTGTTTGCGGCGCCCCAGGCCTTGACTTCTTCAATCAGCGCCAGCCGCTCGGCACGGTGCTGCGCTGCCATGGTTTTGATCTTTTCCAGCCACGCTTCAACCACCTTGTAGGCCTGGCTGCAGGCTTCGTCAAAGCGCTTCCACAGCCCGTGGTTGGGCACGCCACCCTGATCGGTTTGTTTCCATTGCTCACGCAGGGCACGCAGGTTCTCCTGCATCTTGCGCCCGCCGAGCTCGTGCCCCGGATCGCGCTTGAGCAGAGCCTCGGCCTTATTGACCAGATCTTCGCGCAGTTGGTCTGCACGCCAGCGTTGCCAGCCTTCAAGTTCCGTGGCTGCCGCCAGGGCGGCGTTGGCCTGCTGCTCCAGCTTGTCGCCAATCAAGCGGCTGTGTTCCTTGAGTGCATTGCGCAGGGCGCTGGCAGCGCCGGCGCTGGCCTTGCCGTGGCCTTCAGCGATTTCAAGCTCTAGTTTGGCCAGCACCTCCCTTACAGCAGCCTGGGCCTGAGCCCGTACTTCCGGATCGATCTTTGGTTTTTGCAGCTTGGGCGTCGCTTCGACGAGCACACCGCGGGCCGCCCGCAGCTCGTCGGCCCATACCTGAACGGGTGGCAAGGGTGCCTGGGCATCGTCGCCGGCAGCCATGGCCTGGGAAAGCGCGCTTTGAAAAGCCTCCCATACGACCAACAACTGCGCGCTGGACGCGTCCAGCAGCGGCGGGAACTTCATGTCAACGCTTGGCCAATTGGCGTCAGCCTGCAAAGCACTGGCTTGCGTTTGCCAGTGGGTGATGTCTGCTCGAACGGCCTCCCACACCGCCTGGGCATCCCGCCAGGGCTTCATGGACAGCACTTCAATGCGTTGCGCCAACAGCACCGCCGCCTCGCGCTGAACCTGAACACGGTGTTGCAGGTCTTCAATCACCTTGACACGATCCCCCAGCGCGGTTTTGAGCTGGTTCAAGGGTTCCCTGGACAGTGGCGCGCCAGCCTTGGCGGCGTCGCGCTGCCACGCCAGTGCGTCCGCAATGTTAAGTTTTGCGACATCAAGCAAGGCCTGCGCCCTGCCCGCCCACTCCAACGCTATGACTTCCTGATTTTTCGCGCGTTTGCGTTCGTCAAGGATTTCGCGCAAGGGCTTGGCAGCCCCTTTATCGCGACCGCTGAGCTCCTTGAACACGTCCTGGATGTCCTGTGGCGACGGATCTTTGGCAAGCCATTCCCGCACGCGTAAGGCGCGTTCGCCCGACGTTGCGGCCGTGAAGGCACCGCCGGTGAGCGCGTCAAGGGCCTGAATATTGTTGTGTTTGGGGGGCAAAGCAGTCGTCACGGTGGATCAGGTTTTTAGGCCGGCAGTTGTGCCGGCAATCACGCCGGTGAAAGCGTCAATTGGCAGCGGGGTTCAGTTGATCCGGCATTTTCGCCGGTAAATGGCCTGGTTTGCGTCGCAACATAGCCGAATTGCGGCGCAATCGCGGCACAGGTTCAGTTCGTCGCCAGGTTCAGCTCGGCACGTGGCGTCCATTTGCCGGGCGCGGCAACCGCTTTGGTGTCCGCTGCTGAAGCGGCAGCCTCCGCGCCCGCGGGCTTGGGTTCGGCCGTCACTTTGCCCTCATCCGCATCGCCCGCTTTTGCACCGCCCAGAAACAGGCGGTCAACCGGCAACTGCTTGCTGGCCAGATAGTCCTTGACCGCCACCCCGCGCTGCAGCGCAAGCTCGCTCATCGCGTCCGGTGTAACCACAATGTTGGCCAACAACAAAGCCTGCATTTCGTCCGCTGGAATGTCTTTGGCGATACCCAGGACATTGCGCGGCTTGGGAAAATCGGAACGCCGAAAGACTTCTTTCAGGAGCGCCGGTGTTTCCGCCTCTGTCACCACCAAAGACGCCGGTGCGGCGGGCGCCGCTGCGCTGGCGGCAGCTTCAGGGGCTGTTGCGGCAGTTGCTGAGGCGCCACCCTGGCCGCCGACCACCTGGGCGCGCCGCTTCTCGGCCTGCAGCAATGCCTTGAGCCGCTCGCGCTTGTACGCTTCGCGCTCTTCGTCCAGGCTGGACAAACCCACCACGGTCATTTTCAGGGCCGGGCGGTCCAGCAGCGCTTTGGCCACCTTGTCCAAGCCGGCTTTGGCCTCAGTCCCGAGCGTCGCCGACCCGGGCGCAAAGGCAACCTGGCTCAGTTCATCGCCACCCCCTCCAAAAGCGGCAGCCAGCAGCGAAAACGGCGCGGTGATGGCCTTCACAATGATGTTGCCAATGATCTTGAAAATGATCGGCGCCAGGCGAAACTGCGGGTCGTTGAGCGAACCGCTGATGGGCAGGTCAAGGTCGATCACGCCATTGCGGTCGGCCAGCAAGGCGACCGCCAGGCGCACCGGCAGGCTGGCAGGCGCGCCCTCCACCTTGTCGCCAAATTTCAGCTGGTTGAGGATGATCTTGTTTTTTGCCTCCAGTTGGCCACTGGGCAAAACCACATAGGCCAGGTCCACACTCAATTTGCCCCGCTCGATGCCATGCCCGGCGTATTTCACGGAATACGGCGACAAGGGCGGCAACTCGAGGTCACGAACG
The DNA here is from genome assembly GCA_031373455.1 of Rhodoferax sp. GTDB lineage: Bacteria > Pseudomonadota > Gammaproteobacteria > Burkholderiales > Burkholderiaceae_C > JANYCG01. Next base: position 873 of record JANMMR010000591.1, on the reverse strand, counting down.
GTTGCCTTGATGTCCAGCGCCAGCGGTTTGGCCAGCGGATTGAGCCGGCCCAATATTTCCAGTGCCGCAGTGCCTTCCGCGCGGCCACGCAATTCCAGATCGGCCATTTGGGGCCCGCCCTGCCCGGCAGCGCTGGAAAAAGCGCTGAGCCGTCCATTAAGCTCGCTCAAGTTGGCCGAATAGTTGGGCTTGATGAACTGGTCTGAAAAGAAGACTTTGCCGTTGATCAGGCTGATCGGGCCGATGTTGATGACCGCCTCCGGACCATTGGCCCCCGCTGGCGCCGCTGCTGGTCCTGCCGTTGCCGATGCGACCGTTGTTGTTGTCGGCGCCGCTGGCACTGACGCGGCCATCTGGGCGCCCGGACTCGCAGCGTCGGCAGTTCCGGCCACTGTGGCTGGCGCCGCAGAAGATTTGACCAGGTCCTGCAAATTGATGCGCCCAGTCGGGTCGATCAAGACGCGCGCAAAAAAATCGGTCAACGCCGTTTCAGCCACAGCGACGGTGGTCGCCGTTCCGGGGGCCAGGGCCACATCCAGCCCGCGCAGGCTCAGCGCCTTCCACGTCAGCAGCTCCTCGCTGATCTTCAAACCCGCAGGCTCGGCAGTTTTTGCGACCGCAGGCGGCGCAGTTGCTGCGGAAGGCGCGCTCGCCGAGGGTGGCGCAGTGGCGGTTGATGTCCCAGATGTCGCAGATACCGCCGCTGCAGGCGCAGCAACAGCACCCGCGAGTGTGTGCGCGCGAAACTCCTCGAGCACCGAGTCGCCGGTGACTTTGACAGTCGGCCCATTGGCGCCGCTCACAAACTTCACGCCGCCTTTGAATCCAATATCCGCCCGCAGCAGCTCAATGTTCAAGGCGCCCGCAAAATAG